>CAZONZ010000179.1:0-8168 GCA_964581005.1 uncultured bacterium | reverse complement strand
GATCCACATTGAGCTCGACGCTAAACAATAAGCTGACGGTTGAATCCAGTTGCTGATGAACCTCGATCAAGATGGGAGCCATGATTCGTTCGGATCGAGCTTCCTCGCTATTGCTGGCCAGAGCCAAGGGTAGGTTGTAGTCTAAGGTTGCCTCCAAAGATGGAGAAAGAGATTGATCGGGGCAATTGAAAACGAACAACTCTTCCATCAAAGTAAGCTTAAAGCCTTTTTTGACACGGCTCAGCGTGAAATTGATGTCAGCCTTGATCATGAGTAAAAACATCGGATTCAAAACTACCTTAGGTCAAACATGGGGAAGCAAGTCACACGTTATTCCGGATCACGCCTGCGATCACCCCTGGGATCATCCTTACGATCTCAGCGCTTGGCCTCCCCGTCTGGTTTTACCCCTGTGCCTGGGACTCGATCGCTAGAGGGGCTACGCTTACTGGCGAGTTTGGCCGGTGGGGTGCTGCTGCTTGTGATCGTTTGGAATCTCCTGGAGCCGTTGCCGCCTGCCTGGGATGAAGCTCAGCATTTGCTCCAAGCTCAGGCGTTTCAGTCTCATTTGGCACGGTTTGACGGATCCTCGCTCTGGTGGCAACAGTTCTGGCATTTGAGTCAACGCTATCCCCCTTTGACGTATTGGTTAGTTTTACCATTTGGCCTGTTTGATCAGGTTGATCGAGGCAGTGGTCAGGTCTTAAATCTACTGATGTTGGGGATTCTAGGGATTGCAACTCACCAGATTGGACGACGCATTTGGCCGGATCCGATCGTGGGTTGGTTGGCGGCTGTGCTGGTTTTGCTCTATCCCAGTGTTACGGGGTTGGCCCATGTCTATATGACGGATCTGATCCTGACGGTAGCAGTCACGCTGGCGTTTTGGGCCATGTTGAGTTTCTGGCAACAGCCGACCTGGATCCATGCGATCGGCGTGGGGGTTGGAGTGGCCTTGGTGCTGTTGACGAAGTGGACAGGGATCTTCTTTTTACTCGTTCCGTTGGCTGGGTTGGGGATCCGGGCGTTGTGGCGACTCAAGCAGGGTCGGATTGTGAAGCAGATCCTGCAGTTGATCGGGGCTGGGGCAGTGGTGGTGCTGCTGAGTTGGCCCTGGTACAGCGCCAATGGGTTGTTTGTGATCAGTAATGGGTTGAACTATGCGGCTACGGCTCACTACTACGAGATCTGTCCCCAAGGCTCTCTCTGCTGGTGGACGATCTATTTGCGCTGGTTGCCTCGACAGATGTCTCCGATCTTGTGTGGCTTGCCGTTGTTGGCCTTATTGCCGTTGAGTCGATCCGGAAGATCCCTGCTGCGTTCGTCTCAAGGATTCACTCGGCGTCCAGGTTGGGCGAACGGGATTGGGCAGTGGTGGGATCAAACGGGGTTGCGAGGAGATGGGATCGGGGTGCTCTTGACTGGGATCGCAGGGTATCTGTTCTATACCTGGATCGGGATTAAAGATGTTCGGTTTACGGTGCCGTTGTTGCCTCTGTTGGCGGTGCTGTCGGCTGCTGGGGTCTGGAATGCGCTCACAGCTTTGCCCAAGAGACCGAATCAGGCTGGCTCTGTTTCACCCTTGGGATTGCGGATCTTGGGGATCGGTGGGATCTTGGCTTGCTGTTGGGTGGGGCAGCCGTTTACGCCTGGGGTCACGCCTTTGGTGCAAACGATCCCGATGACCTGGCAAGGGATCCAACCTCAGGCGGCCTTGATCGAGTGGTTGCAAGCTCAAGCTCAGCCTCAGGATCTGCTGCGTTCAACCTGGGGAGTCATTCCCAATACAGCTCTGATTGGATCGGAAACGCTGACCTATTTGGCCCGGATCGCGGATCTCCCTCTAGCCTTCCGAGGGGCAGGGCAAACGCGCTGGCCGGAGTTGGAGATCGAGATCTTGGATGGATTTCTGAATGCTTCTGGAGATCAAGGGATCATTGGTCCCTATGGTCCTGCAAAAGAAGAGATCCTCTCCCAGTTACGGCGGGATCCTTCCTGGCACGTTAGTCAACCGACTGCTCTGGAGGGCATTGGGATCCTGGAATCCTATCAACCTCGTCACCCTCACGTGGAGGCCAAACCGATCCCTCGTACTCCAGCCTCGATTGAGTTGCTTGAGATCAAAGCTCTGCAGCGATGCCAGATCCAACCGGATCCCTGTCCGATCGAAGCCAATGAAGACACTGAACCGGATCCGATCCCCGTTTGGCAGTTGCACTGGCAGGGGAAACATGCTGAGCTGGCGAACACTCCGGTTTGGATCGATCTTCTGGATGCCGAAGGCCAACGGATGGCAACTCACATGGCTGTCATTGGCCAAGATCGCTTGCGGCTGGATCCACTTGAACCGGATCAAGGCTTAGATTTGACGGAACTGCGGATGTTAGATCTAGAACAGGATCTTGCTGAGGGATCTTATGAATTGCGGATCCGTTGGCAACCCCCTGATCAGGATCTTGAAGAGTGGCAGGAGCCCTGGACCGGATCTGCGTTGATTCCTGTGGATGACTGGAGATCGTCTCGTCAAGCGTTCCAACGATCCACAGCGCTCTTGGCGTTAGAACAAGCTGCAGCAGCTGCACGGGTCGGGGATCTCGATCGGATGGCTAGTTATTTGAATGTTTGGACAACCCTACAATTTGAGAACTTTATTAGCGATCCAAACCGAGCCACGACCCAAGCTCTGTTGCAAGGACGGCTAGCTCAAGCCCAAGCGGAAGCCGATCGGGATCGACAACTGCGCTTGCATTACCAACTAGGTCTGGTGTGGGTCAGTCAACTTCAAGCGGATCGGGCTCAGGCGGAGTTTGAATCGATCACCCAACTTGAGCCAGAGAATCCCTGGGGTTGGGCATATCTAGCGTTCTTGAAGATTTTGTTTACCCAGGATCTCAACGGCTGGGGTGATTTCAAGGATCAACTAACCCTGCTGAGTCAACCTCTCTGTGCTGAAGCGGCGGCGGCTGAATCTCCGAACCCCACCGAGATCCAGATCTGTCAGACTGTGCAAGGTTGGCTTGATAGATCCCAATCCTAAAGATCGGCCACTTCCTATCATCCTTGAGTTCCCCCAGGTGCTACACGATCGTGCGTGACGCACTCCCACCGCTAAGCTGACGCTATAGCGGGGGCTTCTTTGTCCGTAGACTCCGAAGCTAAAGTGTTCGTGCCGTCCCGTAGGATAGACACGATTTGCTTCGTGGTACTATCGTCCATATCGCCAGATACAGAGATCTTCCCACTACGCCGTTTTATACGAGGGAAAACGCCCAGCCCTCGTCGTTTTAGGTTGATTGCGGCATTTACATCCCGGTCAACCAAAACACTTTCGACCGGATCAAGATACTCTCTGATTGAGCAATCGGTGAATATCACCTCATTACGATAGCTCAGAATCATTGATGTATAAGCCGGTTTCTGTTTGATTACCACTGCTCCAGCTTTTGAGGCTATGTAGTCCAGTGTGGTTAGGAATTCACCGAAAGCAGCATCTAACCAAGACTTGTTAAGCCCTGATTTAGACGATTGGCCGTTAGGTAAATATGTCCCATCATCGGCCTGTTTCGGCTTATTTCGTTTTGTCAGACCTTTTAGGTTCAAGTCTTCAGAAAAAAATACTTTCTTGCCTGTCCCAACTAATTTGTGAGCCAAGTTATAGCCGTGATTTTTGCGCTGCCTAGCAACCCGTTGATGTATCCGAGCTTCACGTTTAGCCAGCTTTCTACGAGATTTAGATCCCTTCTGTTTCGCTGATTTCTTGGCAGAAACAGTCTTGAGTTTTCGTAGAGACTTACGCAACGGCTTAGCTGACTTATATTTAGTGTTGTCAGACGTTGCAACGTATACATCGCCTTCTAACACCGCATCAAGGCCCATTGAGTTATCCCAATTCGGGACGATCTGATCAGACTTGAACTCAGGGACGCTAGTATCTTCAATCGTCAGATTGACATACCAACCATCCGCTTTTTTGGTCAAACTAACACGCTGCAAGACTGCACCGTCTGGTATAGGTCGATGCATACGCACCTTGATCATTCCAAGCTTAGGCAGCTTGAGGTATAGCCAGTTTTTACGAACAAGATGGATCCACCTCGGTTTGACCATCGCAAATACCATTGTCCGATAGCTGGCTTGGTTTTTGAACCGTGGCTTACCGCTACGCTTTCCGTTTGAATCGCCTGATATATAACGCTTGAAAGCGTCATCAGCACGTTTGCAAACATCTTGCAAAACAGTTGAGTCTAACCGCGTGAAATCCAGCAATTCACCGCTATGAACAACTTTGACTAAATCGGTTTTCAGGCTTGGTAATTGAGACTGTTGAGCGTATCGAGTCGGCTTATCCTTCAAGTCAGGTAACGTGCACATCAACGGGCAAGCGTTGATATAGGTGCGGTTGTTTTCCCACCAGTCAAACCGCTCACCCAATTGGCGGTTATACCAATAACGACAGACCCGAAGCCAGCAGTTAGCCTCAAGTTTTTGTTCAGTGTCTAGATATGCGCGGTATTGCAACGTAGATTTCATAGCGGTTTCGACCATCACAGCTAACTTAGTGTTATGCTAGCACAAGTTTAGTAATTAGTGTCAGCCCATGCCTAAAGACGATATTCATCGCGCTAGGGGTGTTTCAAACCTCAAGGCTCATTTAGTGTTGGTCTGCAAATATCGCCGTAAGGTCTTCACTGATGCGATGCTAACCCGTGCTGAAACGGTGTTTTCAGACCTGATGACTCAATGGGAAGGTATCTTGATTGAATTCAACGGTGAGACAGACCACGTTCACCTGTTGATTCAATACAATCCTCAAACGCAACTGAGCAAACTGATCAACAACCTAAAGACCGTATCGAGTCGGTATCTCAGAAAAGAGTTTCCAGATCAAGTGAATAAGTATTACTGGAAAACCGTTTTCTGGACTAGCGGTTATTGGATTGCAAGCTGTGGAGGTGTTACCGTTGAGCAAATCAAACGTTACGTCCAGAGTCAGGACAGACCTGACTAATACAAAACTCAGGGGCATTGAACCCCGTCGCTTTGTCTGGCTCTCATCCCACGCTATGGACAAGCCTATAGCGTGGGAATTCCCGCCGAAGAGTTAAATCTGGAGAACGATCAGCGATCAAAATTGGTAGAACCCTTTCCCGTCTTTCTCGATCAATAGAGACTGAATGGTGGGGCTAAATTGAGCAATGGCTTGCCAGAGTTGGATCTGTCGCTCATCACACTCCCAGGCTGTTGCATAATCTCGACAGTTGATCACGAAGGTGGTTGGGGTGGCAAAGGCGTAAATGATCCCCCCCTGATTCAACCCACTGGCGGCTAACAGACGAGCTCCCAATCGCTGGGCATGTCGCACTTGGGCCAGAAGCTGATACGTTTTGGTCTGCATAGGTTTCGCCTCCGATCGGTTTGAAGAAGTCACAAAGAGGCGCGTTCCTTCGGGATGATCCCTACTTCCGTCTCCCATCCAGAATGGCACGATGAGAGATGAACGATATTTATTTCTGTAGCCATCGTTACAGAAACAGGGTATTGAGTCAATTGGGCTGGCGAAAATTGTCACAGTTTTTTTAGATCTTTCTCGATCCAGGCTCTGATTCAGCCTCTGGACTCGCAGACTGAGAGGCTCCTAACCCTGAAGATCGAACAAAGGTTTCTTGGATCCCTAGTAATCGAGGATAGTTTGTAGCCAGACGAACGTTTGGATCGTGATATGCGTCAGTCCTTTGACACGCGGCAGGCTGCACGATGGTTACCTCAGATCATTGCGGCTGGAGGAGTCCTTGTCCTCTTGTTAGGATCGAATCCATTGCGCTTTGTGGAAAATGGGCAGAATTTGGTGGTGTTTACCTGGACGGGAGGCGTTCAAGATCGGGCTCTGGAACCAGGATTTCATATTGTGGCTCCTGTGATCACCTCGACGCTTCCGTTTGATATCAAAACCCAAGCTCTCACCTGGAAAGATGACGATACTAGCGCCTATGGTCCGCGTCTGGTGGCTCTCTCCCGCGATGGTCAAGAGATCCGTTCCGAAGTAACTTTGCAATTTCGGATCACCGATGCTCCCAAGGTCTACACCACATTAGGTGTGAACTATCTGAATCGGATTGCGCCAATCGTTCGCTCTGTGATCGTCACTGAAACCGCAGGATTTTCAGCCCAAGCCTTGTATTCAACCGATCGACCTGTGTTGCAAGCTCAGATCCGAGAGCGAGTTTCGGGCTATCTGCAAAATTTTGGGATCACTGTGCTGGATTTGCTATTACGAGATGTCGCCTTTGATGAGGATTTTGTCAAGGCGATCGAGGCGAAGACGATTTCTGAAAATCAGTTGGCTCAGAAAGAGTTTGAGATCCAGCAAGCGCGGGAAGATGCGAAGTCGATCGTGGCGGAGGCTGAAGCGGAGGCAGGCCGACTGCGAGCCAAAGCCGATGCTCTGACCGAAAACCCGCAATATTTAGATGTAGTCCAGTCCAGAGTTGTGGGCGAAACCTTGAGAACTCTCGTGATCGATTAAATCCATTAAATCCTTAGATAAATCTTTGATTGAATCCTAAATGCCTCCTAGTTGAACCCTAGTTCCCTCACCCTTGCCACTGTACCAACGCTCAACCTTATCCTGGAGCCAACCATGTCACGTCATGTCGATCGAGCTAAACTTTGGATCCCGCTTGGGGTTGTTGGTCTGGTTGCCCTTGCTCTTTCGCTGCGATCCTGTCTGTATGTCACCCGCCCCGGCTACGCCACTGTAATCTTCAATAATTTCAGAGGATTGAGTGATCAGGTTCGCTTCCCTGGCGTCACCTGGATTACTCCCACAGTGGAAACCCCCATCACCTACAACGTCTTGACCAGAGTTTGGGAGTTTACCGATCAGCCAACGGCCTTAGCTAACCAGGCTGGAACTGCGATCACGGTGAATAGCGCGGATGGTCAGGCGTTTGCGATCGATGTATATGTAGCTCTGCGCCCCAATGAATTGGTCTTGAATCAGCTCCACGCCGAGATCGGAGAAAACTACATGACGACAGTGGTGGTTCCAGTCGTGCGATCGAAGATTCGGGATATTTCAGCATCATTTGACTCCGAAGAATTTTATCAGCAAGCCAGTCGCAGCGACATTGAAACTCGCTCCCAGGAACTGATCAGCCAGGAAATGCCAGTGGCTGAGCTGGACGGTCAGCCGGTTCCTATGATCTTGATTGAAGGGATCTTTTTAGGAACACCCAACTTTCCTCCTGGGTTGAAAGACTCGATTGAGCAGAAACAAGTGGCCTCCATTACGGCTCAAACGGCTGGCGTCCGAGCTGAGATCCAGGCCAAAGAAACCGAGCGACTCTTGATCCTGGCTGAAGCCAATCAACAGGCGATTGAGTTGAAAGGGGAAGCAGCAGCGTTGAATGCACAGCTAGCTGATCTCTTGCTCTATGAAACCTTGGAGGAGCGGATCGATCGGTCCTCCGGATCTCCTTTTGATGTGATCCGGGTGGAAGGCGATTCAACCGTGTTCCTCAACATTGACTCAGATTCGATCACACCTCAACGAGCCGCCGCCGCTTCACCCTGAGTCCGGAAACCCGCCATGAGTTCACCCCACCCCTGCATCCACAAACAGTCAGTGCCCAGTACCCGTTGCAGTAGCGCTCACTCGGCTCTCTCTCTCTTCGCTGTTTAGAGTTTTTTTCAACCTCAGGAGAATTTCTGCAACTTCATAAAGCCGATTTTGACGGGATAGCAGGGAAAAAGGATCAGAGAAATCATAGATCGAGTCTTCGAGTTTGCAAAAGATGAAATCACTCCCATTCGTAACAAACCCAAACGTCATCGGTTGATTGGAGGCTGCCATATAGGTCAGACATTGGGGAAGAGCACTATCAACTGCCAATTTGGAATGCTTTGCTTCAACCGTCACGATCCAAAGCTGTTCTCGCACAACCAGAATATCCAGACGACCTCGATACACCTCATCCCGTTCTTGCACCTCCAGCTGCACGGGCACCTCAGATCGGACGAAAAAGGGAGGCTCATGAAATCCCAAATGCTCCAACAAGGGAGCCACCATCGACACTAAAATGGATCCCTCAGTCAGCACCCCAGCATTGTAGTAGTAGAAGTAACGTTCCTTGAGCCGATCCAGAACTCTTTGATCCGCCTGGTTTGGC
>CAZONZ010000178.1:0-8184 GCA_964581005.1 uncultured bacterium | reverse complement strand
TTGAGTTAGAAGTGGGTAGCCCTCCCCCGGAAAGGATCGCCAAAAGCAGGGATCTTTCATGTCTGGGGTTCCTGGGCCAGTATCCTGTGCTACACAAGATGATAATTTCAATGAGGTGAAGATCATGACGAATGATGAACGAGAAGCAAGACTGATCCGAGTGGCCAATGCTGTAGAGCGTCTAGCTGAATCAACTCGTTGCTGCAGCTCGATCAGATCAAGCCCAGGATCATGGTCCGGTGGATCACGGTGGGATCGTCTTGAAACAGACTCGATCCTCAAACGGCTTTCGTAGGTAGATTCTCGGATGCTCAATCAGTCTGTCCAACCTCATCCAGGATCAACACGATCGGCTTGGATTCACTACACTGGAGACACGAAGCTCAGCCCGATCCTGTGACCCAAACGATCCACCCTCCCTATCTCCCTGCCCTTCACACTCCCCCTCCAGGTGTTACTCTACCGAGGGAGGAATGGTATAGCGACGAACCCCCCTTGGAAACCGATCGACACCGCGAACAGATCAACCACCTGATCAACGAGATCAAATGGTGGTGGCGACATCGTCGTGACTTCTATGCCAGTGGCAACCTGACGATCTACTACAACCCTGATCAGAAAACCAACCAAGACTTTCGCGGACCCGATTTCTTCGTCATCTTGAACACCGATCCGCGTGAGCGCAGAAGCTGGATGATCTGGAACGAGAACTACGCTTATCCCAACCTGATCATTGAGTTGCTCTCTCCGACAACGGCTCATGTCGATCGGACCACCAAGAAAGAGCTCTATCAAGATCAGTTTCAGACTCCCGAATACTTCTGGTTTGATCCCAACCTCCCAGAGGATCCCAACACCCTGCAAGAATTTGAAGGTTTCCGGTTGATCGATGGCGAGTACCAGCCGATCCTCCGGACCGAGCGGGGGTGGATGTGGAGTGAGCAACTGGAACTCTATCTAGGTGTTTATGACAATCGGCTTCGATTCTTTACGGCAGCAGGGGAACTCGTCCCAACTGCCGCTGAAGCCAAGGAGCAGGAAGCCGAACAGCAGCGGCAACGTGCCGATCACGCGGAGCAACGTGCCGATCACGCGGAGCAACGTGCTGAGCAGCAACAGAGGGAGAAGGAACTCCAACAGCAACGTGCCGATCATGCGGAGCAGCAGAACCAGCGATTGTGCCAACAGTTGCGAGCTCTGGGCTTCGAGCCTGAGTCCTGCCCCTAAAGACTTCCAGGCCATCGTGATCACATCGCTCACAGCAGTGCTCTAGCTGACTCGCAGCGAGCCCCTAGATGGGAGCTTCGACCCCTCTCAATTAAGGGCAGAACATCATCTAGCAGAATGTGAAAGGTAAAGCTCATGACCTATGATGAGCTAGAAGCGGGATTGATCCGAATGGCCAATACTGTAGAGCATCTAGCTAATATCCCAGCCCAAAATGTTGATCGCTTAATCAATGGCCAGTTGGCCTTACGAAGGGTTGTCTTGGTGAACGGAGATCCTCAAATATTTAAACGGCTGAATACAAGATCTAGGTGCTTCAGATGGCGGCTAGGATCGAGACAGGCTTCGATCTCCTCAGGACTGAGATGATCAGTGACTCGTGGATCCTGCAACAAATTGTAGCGGAAATTGCCATCGGCTTGATTCCAGGCTCGGTGAGCATTATCTTGCACGATCGCATACGCTGACTCTCGACTTAGGTTTTTGTCAACTAAAGCTAACAACACTTGCTGGCTAAAGATCACGCCTCCATAGATCTGTAAATTCCGGCTCATGTTTTGCGGATGAACCTGGAGATGAGAGATCAGGTTCGTTAATTGCACCAGCATGTAGTGGCAAAGGATGGAAGCGTCCGGCAGGATCACTCGTTCAACAGAGCTGTGGGAAATATCGCGTTCATGCCAGAGGGGGATGTTCTCCAATGCGGTCACGGCGTAACCTCGCAACAATCGGGCTAATCCTGTTAACTGCTCGGACTTGATCGGATTGCGCTTATGCGGCATGGCAGAGGATCCTTTCTGGCCTTGAGCAAAAAATTCCTCCACCTCCAGAACATCTGTCCGCTGTAGATTGCGGATCTCAACAGCAAACCGTTCGATTGAGGCCCCCAACAGGGCTAAGGCTTGGACATACTCGCCATGCCGATCCCGTGAGATTACCTGAGTGGAGACACAATCGGGGATCAACTCCAACCGTTCGCAGGTCAGGGCCTCGACTCGTGGATCGATATTGGCATAGGTTCCCACAGCCCCAGAGATCTTGCCGATCCCAACCCTTCGCCGGAGCTGGACCAGTCGCTCCCGATGTCGCAAACATTCCGCGAGCCAACCGGCCAACTTGAAGCCAAATGTGATCGGTTCCGCATGAATACCGTGAGTCCGACCGATCATGACAGTGTAACGATGCTGCTGGGCCAAATGACGAATGGCCTGGATCAATGCCTCTAATTGGTTGAGCAAAACATCTAGAGCCGCCACCAACTGGAGGGACAAGGCTGTATCTAAGACATCGGAACTGGTTAATCCCAGATGAATATAACGACTCGCATCTCCCACCGACTCATTCACATTGGTGAGAAAGGCGATCACATCATGCTGCACTTCGGCCTCGATCGCCTGCACTCGCTCCGGCGAAAACGTGGCCTTGGCTTTGATTTCATCAACAGCTTCCGCTGGGATGATCCCAATTTCGGCTTGGGCTTCACAGACCGCAATCTCAACCCGTAGCCAGGTCTGAAGCTTAGCGGCATAAGCCCATAGGTTACCCATTTCAGGGAGAGTATATCGCTCAATCAAGGCAGAAACTCACTCGTATCGGCAGCGGATCGATCCAGGCCACATTTTACCTGGTACTGTCCATTGTTGCTGATTTTTTTGATCGAATCCGATGCAGTCTTTGAGTTTCCTACCCGGTTTGCGTTTCTCTGGATCCAAGCTCTGCTATTTTCCGCTGAGCGTTTAGTCTAGACCTTTGATTCAATCAACAGGAATCGATCGCTAGTTCCTGCATCTGAAGTGATCGATCCGCTTGAGTTCGGTTCGAGCTCAGTATTCTACTGTTCAATAAATTACTCTTGCTCTTAATTTGCACGGAAAGACCAGGGTTTACTGCTGATTCCTAGAACTCCCAAGGCTATGAATCTGAGGCTTTAAGGCTTGTAGGGATAGGCAGATCCCGCTTCCACATCGCAATTTTAAGGCTGAGGATCACGATTAAATGCACGATCCTGCAGTCAGTCTTTTGCCAGAAAAATTGATTTTATGATCTTGCTTAAGCAGCATTTGGAGTTATGATTTTAGAGAAGGGTCATGTGATTGAGCCTGTATGTCTGAAATTCCAGTACAACCTCTAGTAGGGAAGGCTCTACTGCAGAAGGTTGAGTCTTTGGCACATTTACCTCGCCGAGAATTAGCGAAGCGCTGTGGCTATGTCTCCAAAACCAAGACCAACAAGTATCGAGTCAATTTGACGGACTTCTACTATGCGGTCTTGGCTGCGAAAGGGTTACCGTTGTCTGCCGAAGGTAATCGAGATCGACGGGGACGGGATCCCACATTTCGTGTCACGGTTCACAAAAACGGTCAGTTGATCATCGGGTCAACCTACACAGAAAAAATGGGCCTTTCTCCGGGGGATGAGTTTGAGATCCAATTGGGTTACAAACACATTCACCTCAAGCAAGTCCTCAATGGCAGAGTTCTTGATCATGAGGACGAGTGATCAGGTTCCATTTTCAATTCCACATCATGGCAGATGAGAGCGATCAAAATGATCTGGCTTCTCATCTGTTTTTGTGCTGGCACTGATCACCTTCTAAGCTAATGGGCTGATCAAAGGGTTGAGATCGAACTCAGACTCTGATGGATATAACCTTGATATAGCCCCGATCTGACTCAATCCACCCAACGAATCCAAGTAGCCTTACGGAAGCGACTCGATCAGCTCACTTAAAGCTACACGGAGATTCCCAGGTTGAGTGCTTGGATCAAGAGCCTAGAGTGATCCTCGACTTTAGATCATCAACCCAACACCTGATTCGGGTATTTTCCTGGATCGTGTTGAGACCCGATGCTGACAAAAATGGCTCCAGGAACCCCAGAGCCAAGTTACATCACAGGTTGGGTCAGTCAGGCTTCAGAGCATAACGGACTGGATATCGTGCTCTAACACTTGGGCTAAGTTTTGCAAGAAGGCGGCAGCGTGAGCCCCATAGATGACGCGGTGATCACAGGTAAGATTGACCTGCATCTGGGGTTTGATCGTGATCGCAGCGTCTGGAGTCGCAACAACCGTGGGACGCGAAGCCCCAACGGCCAGGATTGCTCCCTGTTGAGGTGGGAGAATGGCATCAAAGCGATCCACACCAAACATCCCTAGGTTGGAAATGGTAAAGCTTCCACTCATGTATTCATCGGGCTGCAGTTGCTTGAGTCGAGCCCGTTCCACCAGATCTTTCCAACGGCGTGACAGTTCATAGAGATCGACGCGGTTGGCTTGCTGCAGCACAGGGGTAATCAATCCACCATCCTCCATCGCTACGGCAATGGCAATATTAATATCAGCTCGATAATGGATCCCAGACTCGGAAAAGTAAGCATTGACGAGAGGATGCTTCTCCAAGGTGACTGCGATCGCTTTAGCCAACAGAGCCGTCATCGTGACACCTTTGGGTTTGACCTGCTTGTACAGATCATCTAAGGCTGAGGTGGTGATTGTGTAGCCAACGCGGAAGGTTGGGACACTGAGACTGGCATTCATGTTCCGAACCACAGCAGCTTGGAGAGTGGTGAGCGGAACCGTTTCACCGAGAGGAGCAGCGGTAGAGGCAGGGCTAGCGGATCGGACTTCGGGAGCGGGAGATCCATCTGTAGCAGGGGGGGTAGATCCTGCTGTGGTGGGCATTGGGGCGCGAACTGTTGGACCTTGGGCAGCGGCGCGTTCGATATCGGCTTCTACAATCCGGCCATTGGGACCCGTTCCGGCGATCACAGAGGGATCGAGACCTAATTCTTGCGCTCGTCGCTTGGCGCGTGGGGAAATCAGGATCCGGCCTTCACTGCTGCTAAATGCGGTTGAGGGGCGGACGGTGAGAGGGCGGGTGCGGAGAGATTGGCCATCGCTGATCACCCCTGTAGCAACTCCGGGTTCTAGGCCAGGGACGGCTCCAGGCTTGAGAGACGCAGCTTTTTGACGGAGGGCTTCAACTCGTTGCTGGGCTTGTTCTAATTCGGCTTCGCTACTGGCGATCAGAGCAATCGCATTCCCCACTGGAACCGTTTCACCTTCTTGCACCACCATTCCCGCCAGGATGCCACTATGAAATGACTCAACATCCATATCGGCTTTGTCGGATTCCACAACCAATAGATGATCGCCTTTTTGGATCTGATCCCCAGCCGATTTCAGCCAGGAGACAATTTTGCCCGTTTCCATTGTGGAACTGAGGGCTGGCATCGAGACTTCATGGATCATGGTGCAACCGGAGGCAGATTTACAGTACTAAAAATTTTATCGTAATGTGATCCATGTCTTCATCAGTTTTTCCCATTTTGGCACTCTGTTTTTGAAGATAGCTTCTTCAGAGGTTTCACCCCAGATCTTTAAAGAATTGCGGGATTTTTGGTGAGTGGGCTGATCACCCTAGCCACGGTAGGAGAGGGGGTAAAGTGAGCTTTGCTGGGGCTTCTGGAGAGGCGTCATCACTCGAAACGATCAGCACGGATCCGAGGATCAACTATCTGCAAAAGCAGATCGGCAACCAGATTGCCCAGAATCAACATCACCGATCCAAGCAATAAACTTGCCATCACGACATTGATGTCATAGCTGCGCACCGATTCCAAGATCAATTTGCCTAACCCTGGCCAGCTAAAGAAGAACTCCGTAATAAAGGATCCACTCAGAAGGCTGGCAAACTCAAAGCCCAAAATGGTGATCAGGGGATTGACAGCATTGCGAAGAGCATGGATCCCAATCACTCGCCATTCGGGTAGGCCACGAGCTCTGGCCGCTTGAATATAGTCATGTCGGATCACATCCAAAAAACTGCCGCGCGTGATCCGTTGTAAACCTGCTAACCCTGTGATACTTAAGGCTAACGTAGGAAGCAACAAGTGTTGCAGCAGATCGCCAACTTTTCCCCCCAAGGAGCGATCGGTAAAATCAATACTGGTCATGCCACCCACGGGTAGCCAAGCAATAGTCTGAGCCAGGAAAAGTAAGAGAATCGCTAACACAAAGCTGGGCAATGCTTGACCCGTATAACTGAACAGCTGCAGCAACCGATCCAGACGGGAATTATGGTAAGTTGCGCTGAGGATGCCAAGGGGAATGGCAAGGATCCAGGTGAGCAGAATTGAGGAAACGGCTAATAGTAAGGTTGCACCTGCGCGGGAGCTGACGAGGGTTAGAACTGGAACTCGATAGGTAAAGCTATTGCCAAAATCCCCACGGACCAAATGACTGAGCCAAATAAAGTATTGGATCAACGGTGGCTGATCTAATCCCAACCGAGCTTCTTCCTGAGCAATAAAATCTTGACTGACGCTGGGATCTAAACGCAGCTGATCGAGAAAATCACCGGGAGCCAGTTGCAGCAACAGAAAGCCTAGCCATGAGATCAGCAGTAAGACCGGGATCGTCTGCACTAACCGCTTGATGATCAAAGCGATCGGACCTTCTTGGAGCCACGGAAGCCGATCGAGCCATTGAGCCAAGCGATCTCTTAGCTGAGTCAGGGGAGATTGAGATGAGGGAGACGAGGAAGAGCTTGAGGCAGGCATAACGCGATCAGCTGTGATAAAGTCCGGTTGCCATTTTAATTCTTTCCTCCTAGCTGCCGCAGTCTGTCTCTTTTGCTCCAAACCGGATCCAGGGAGGACTCTCGTAATTATATCCCCTGAAACTCAAGTTTCTTTGAATGTTCTTTGGGTACAGTAACGCTTAACAACTTAACAACAGTGATCTAAAGTAATCTAAAGTGATCTAGATAAAAATTACGACTGAAGATCACGACTCGTTTCACCATTTAGCGCAGAATAACTACTGGTCAGTTCTTGATTGAACATTCTCATCACCGCTCTCCGATCAACTGCTTGGTCAATATTGTCTGTGGGTTGATTGCCTACTGCCACAATAGCTCTATCTGCCAGCAGTTGATACAGATTTCTATCACCTCCTCATCAAGACAAAACTCAATACTAGGATCAAAAAGCTCTCTACGATTTGAGATTGCAGAGAGCTAGCCGAGTTGAACGTAGCAAGATCAACTCCGATATATACTTATCATTCCAGTAAAGTTAGTAAAGCTCTTCCTCTTGATGGGTAACGATCTTGCAGTCTGTTTTTGGAATACCAATGCAGGTGAGGATAAACCCTCGATCAGATTGCCCCGGATCTAAAATTAGATTTTCAGATTGATCGACATCTCCTTCAACTAGCAGCCCTGTGCAAGTGGAGCAAGATCCAGCTCGGCAGGAGTAAGGAAGATCCATCCCATAGTCCTGCTCTGCAACATCAAGAATGTATTGATCTTCAGGAACTTCAATCGTTTTGTTGATGCCTCTGTCTTCATTGACCAAGGTAACATTGTAGGTTGTCATGAGATATGTCTCCTTTCCTCTCGACAAGGTGTTCATGAGTTCAACGATACTTGTAGTCCGTGAACCTAATGTGAATGTTTATGAATGCTTAGCTACTACTAGAATCTATGAGATTACCGAACACGCTTCTGAATACATAAAATATCAACACGTCAAAAGAAGCAACTCAGCCAGAATAGATCCTGACTGAGTTTTGCTGAGTTATGCAGTTAGTCTGCTGTAGATGGAGTTAATCCAATCAGTCCTGCAAGCTATTGACACAAAGTTCACTGACTCAGCCCTAGTTTACAGGAGCTTTCCGGAATTACGATACACGTCACTCCTGCTCTCGAACGGTGTAGAGCTGAGCAATAACTTCCGGAGGTACACAATCCTGTTGTAACAGGGAGGCGTGAATGTAGAGATAGACCGAATCAGGATTGGCCGCGTAGAAATCATCTACAGTTGCATCGATCCTGTCTCCATGAGTGCCGGGATACTGACCCACAAGTTCTTCAACATAGTCAAGATGGACGTTGACCTCAGTGAACTACCCCGCCCACAAGGGGACGGGGCTTCCCAACTCAACAGCAACCGC
>CAZONZ010000177.1:1666-8210 GCA_964581005.1 uncultured bacterium | reverse complement strand
CCGCTGGCTCAGAGACTCGGTTTCGACTTTCACATCAACTGGTGCAAGATATGAGGTTAAGCAGATTCTAACTTCGGATCCCAGAGAGGGCTCAAAGGGCTGATCGAGCTCCGTATCTGCAGAAGGGAAAGATCGGCGAACAACGCGGCTGGCGATCTATCCTAATGATTAGAAGTCAATGGTCCTCCCCCCGATCTCTGAGCCGAGGCAGGGTGGTGTGTCCCGCAAATGTTGAAGGAGCCAAACGATCATGATCCCGATCCATGTTGAAACGTTGTCCAGTCAGGTCCGCACCAGTGCCGCCAAGCTGGGGATCGAAAAGTTTGATATCTACGGTGCCACGGTGGATGAGACCAGTGTGCAGGTGGATCAGGGGGAGCCGAAACAGGTGAAAGCTTCAACCCGATCCAGTGTGATTGTGCGGGCTTGGAATGCGGATCAGACCATGGGCGTGACTTCAACCAATGATCTGACTGCGGTGGGGCTAGAACTGGCGTTGCAAACCGCTCACGAAGCCAGCTTTTTTGGGGTCAAAGATCACGTGCCCGATTTTAGTCCAGTGGCTCAAGCCCCTCTAGCTGAACATCAGGAGGAACGTCTGGATCCAGTGCCTGCCGCTGAGTTGGTGGAGCAGTTGATCAAAGCTGAACAAACATTGTTGACGACCCATCCTGCGATCAAGCAAGTTCCCTACAATGGCTTGGCCCAGCGAGAGGTGGATCGTTTCTACTTCAATAGTGCTGGAGCCTTACGCCATGAGGCCCGATCGGGAGCGTCGATCTATCTGTTTTGTCGCACCGAACAAGAGGGGCGTAAACCGCGCAGTGGCGGAGCGATTCGGATTGGAACGGGGGTGGCCAAGCTGGATGTGGAAGGCTGTCTAGAGGAAGCGGCTGAGAAAACGATCAGTCATCTCAATTACGAAAAGATCAGGTCTGGTAAGTACACCGTTGTCTTCTCGCCGGAAGCCTTTTTGAGTTTGCTGGGTGCCTTTACCAATCTGTTTAATGCCCAGAATATTTTAGATAAGCAAAGTCTTTCCACTCCCGAATCGTTGGGAACTCAGATCGCCTCACCGTTGCTCTCGGTCGTTGACGATCCGTTGCATCCAGAGCGGGTTAGTGCCGATACGTTTGATGGCGAGGGGACACCAACAGCTCGCCTCCACCTGATCGAAAACGGGATCTTGACCCACTTTATGCACAGCGCAGGCACAGCTAAGCGCATGGGAGCCCAGCCGACAGGCCATGCCAATATCGGCGCAAAAGTCACAGTCAGTCCGCATTTCTTTCATGTTCTACCTGGATCTTCACCTGATGAAATCTACCGTCTTGAGGATGTCGAGGATGTGATCTGGATTGACGATCTCCACGCGCTCCATGCAGGGGTCAAAGCATTACAAGGATCATTTTCACTCCCGTTTGATGGGTGGCTGCTCCAGAAAGGCCAGAAAACCAGTATTGAGTCTGCTACGGTGGCTGGCGATTTCCTTAAGCTACTGGACTCGATCGTTTATGTCGAGCCTGAGGCTGAAGTGACTCCCGGAGGCGTTTGTCCTCGGATCTGGGTCAAGGATCTATCCATCACGGGAGACTGAGTCCGCCTTGGATTTGGGATTGGCACTGGATCCACTCACGCCCGCAGCTGGTTCTTCAGCACGGGACTGCCCCTCCTGACTACTGGAGTCTGATCGGGGTGGATTCAGGGTCAAGCGTTCCAGATCGGCCATCGATCCACCCGCCTGCATAAATAAATATTGGAGCGTTTTATTGATCTGTTCCAGGATTGTACTGATCGTTTGCTGAAACTTGGAATAGCCATATTCCATATGCTCCAGGGTTAAATTTGAGGTGCGGCGAAACTCCACCAAGACCTCTTGCTGTTGAGAAACCACTTGCATGAGCAGGGTCTGTTGTCGGATCAGTTCCGCCATATGTTCATGCAGATCCAACACTTGACCTTGGTTTAAGGCATGTCCGCCCCGCAACTCCATCACACTGGAGCGGAGATCGGCAATGCTACTGCGCAATTCGGCTCCCTGGATCGTATTTGAGTGAATCTGCTCTTGGCTGGTTTGCTGACTGGAATGGAGTGACGCTAGGGCTTGTGCATTCATCTCCATCACTGCCAGGATCCGCTCTAAATAGCCTTCAATAGACTCCAAGCGTTTCTCAACGTTCATCGACATAGCCTATCCCCTGTTTTGATGTGCGATGCAGTCTAGGTTCGATCCATGCCTCCCATCGTGGGGGATCTCGATCTCTATGGGTTGATCTTGGTGGATCACACTACTTTTTTAGCCAGCTAAACATTGCTCGCAACTCTTGACCCACAGCCTCGATCGGGTGTTCAGCTTCGCGGCGACGCATGGCTGTAAATCCAGATTTGCCGGATTGATTTTCCAACACAAATTCCCGTGCAAACGTTCCGGTTTGGATCTCGGTCAAGATCTTGCGCATTTCAGCCCTGGTATCCTCGTTGACGATCCGGGGTCCACGGGTATAGTCGCCATACTCGGCAGTGTTGGAAATACTATGACGCATCTTGGCCAGCCCACCTTCGACAATCAGATCCACGATCAGTTTCACCTCGTGCAAACACTCAAAGTAGGCCAACTCTGGTTGATATCCTGCTTCCACAAGCGTCTCGAATCCCTGCTTGATCAAAGCCGTTAAGCCCCCGCACAGAACCACTTGCTCCCCAAATAGATCGGTTTCAGTCTCTTCCCGGAACGTCGTTTCCAAGATCCCAGCACGAGTCCCTCCGATTCCTTTGGCATAGGCCATCGCGCGATCACGGGCCAGTCCTGAATAATCCTGGAAGATCGCAAACAGACAGGGAACCCCTTCCCCTTGCTCATAGGTCCGGCGCACCAAGTGTCCGGGTCCCTTGGGGGCCACCATGATCACATCCACATCCGAAGGAGGCACGATCTGGCCAAAGTGAATGTTGAAGCCGTGGGCAAACATTAAGACATTGCCAGCTTGGAGGTTGGGCTGGATCTGAGTCGCAAAGATCTGTTTTTGAGTTTCGTCAGGCAGCAAGATCAT
Organism: uncultured bacterium; assembly: GCA_964581005.1. Classification (GTDB taxonomy): domain Bacteria; phylum Cyanobacteriota; class Cyanobacteriia; order Thermostichales; family Thermostichaceae; genus CAZONZ01. The sequence goes on along the minus strand of CAZONZ010000177.1, from coordinate 5,160 downwards.
GATCACGTCGGAGGCCGCAACCGCATCGGGAACAGCTTTGACGGTTAGACCATCTGCTTCAGCCTTGGCCCAGGAACGGCTGCTTTCGTAGAGGCCAACGATCACATTGATGCCACTATCGTGCAGGTTGAGCGCATGGGCATGACCCTGACTGCCATAGCCAATGATCGTCACCGTTTTATCAGCCAAAAATTCCAGATTTGCGTCGGCGTCGTAATACATGCGTGCCATGATCTTGCTCCTGGGTCGATCTCTAGGGAAAAGGGTGAGGTTAAGACTGAATTGTCGCGGCTTAACTAGTCTGTCTAGAATACCTCAACGGTTACAGTCGAAACCCAAGTAGATCCTGAAGTTTGCAAGCTGCTCAAATGGAAAAGGGTTCACCAAAACTCTCGCGGTAACACACCTGATCGGCTCCAAAGCGTCCGCCAAATTGCTTGAAGGGTTCTGCCGCATAGCCCATCGCCAGCAAACAACACACATCCACTTCTGCCGGGATCGCAAACGCTTCTTTGACTTGAGCGGTCATAAATCCTTCCATTGGACAGGTATCGACTCCATATGCTTTGGCTACGATCATTAGATGCGCTACCGCCAACATCGTCTGCCGATTGCTCCACGCCTCGACGGATTCAAAACAAGGCTTATTCACAAAGAAATCGGGGATCGTGGATCGCATCATCTCCGCCAAAGCATCCGGCATTGCCCCCGCCGCACGCCCCAACTCAATCACCGATTCAATATACTCCGGCTGATTCACCCGTCGATCACTGCAGCAGATCAACACAACCGAAGCCTCGATCACCTGGCGCTGGCCAAAGGCGCAAGCTTGCAGTTTCTCTCGATTCGATCGAGTCTTGACCACAATAAACCGCCACGGCTGCAGATTAAAGGCCGAAGGAGCTCGCATCCCTAACCGCAATATTTCAGCCAAGGTTTCATTCGGGATCGGCTCCCCCCGCTGAAACGAACGAGCTGCACGACGTTGTTCGATGGAATCAATAAAACCAAAGACGGGATAGAGCGCCATAATCCAGATCCTTATTCTTACGTGCTGAGTCACCTAACACCTTACCGTCCCACAGTGCCCTTCCGTGCTGGCCCCATCAATCCCTTTTAGCCCCGCAAGTCCCAAGCCGACGGATCCGTAATGACCACTCGAATGAACTCCGGTGGATCCATGGGTTCTTCCCCCAGCGTGAAACAATTGGGCAGGAGGGGCTCCAGCTGCTCTAACTTGGCCGGATCATTGTAATGCACAGTACACAAAGGTTCCCCTGGCGTGACCTCTGAGCCAATCGTGACGTGCAACTCTAGCCCCACCCCTGGATCAATCTCGGCCTCAAGCGTCGCTCGCCCTGCCCCCAGGATCATCGCCGCCCATCCCAACGTCTCCATATTGATCCCACTGACAATCCCCGACTCTGAGGCCCGGATCATCGACTGATGGGCAGCACGGGGTAACAAGGTGTCGTCATCCACAATTCGAGGATCCCCACCCTGAGCCTGGATCATCGCCTGCCATGCTTGCAAGGCCGCTCCCGATCGCAGCACCGCCTCCACTTGACCTCTGGCTTCCTCCAAGGGCAGCGTTGCCGTTGGATCACTCAACCAGATCAGATAGGATCCCAAGTCTAGGATCGTTTCCAGAAACCCATTCTCCTGAACCTGTCCCTGCAGCAGCGCCTGGGCTTCCCTGATCTCCAAAGCGGTCCCCATCATGGATCCCAAAGGCTGATTCCTATTCGTCATCAAGGCCAAAACCCGCTTATCCAACTGCGATCCGGTGGAAACTAAATGATTCGCAAGCGCCAGGGCCTCATCGTCATCCCGGATCCCCACCCTGCCCCCGGTTGTGATCTCAATCAATAACCCAGTTAGCCCCGCAGCAAAGGCACGACTCAAGATCCGGGCAGTTTTTAAGGGAAGTGATTCGATCACGCCCGCGATCTCAGGGTTTTGAAACAGCTTATTCTCAGCAGGTGCGATCTCAGCCGTGCTAGTTGCAATAGCCCATCCGATCTGATGCACCATATGTTCAAACTGATCTAGATCTGGCGTTGTAGAGATCCCTGGGATTGAATTCATTTTGTCAGGGAGAGTGCCTACGCCCCCGATGGTTCGCTCCTGCACGATCGGCATAGCAAGACCCATCCCAGCCACGATCGGTCCCAGCACCAGCAACGCTTTGTCCCCAACCCCACTGGTACTGTACAAACCAAGACAGCATGAGTGCGTATACGAGAAATCTAAAACCTTGCCTGAATACATCAGTACTTGAGTCAGGGCACGTGTTTCTTCAGTCGTCAGATCATGACAGCAAGCCGCCATCAAAAACGCCAGCATGAAACCTTCAGGTAATCGATCTTCGGCATACTCAGCGATGAGATAAGCAATCTCGTCAGCCGAAAGTGGAAATCCATCACGCTTTCGCTTGATGATCTCAATCGGATTGATCATAAATATTTACTCTTGCCAGGGGATGAAAAGTCACATCTGTCACAACACAAACTCAAATCCTGCAACGTTACAAAAAAACGTCGCTACCGAGACTTCATCAGCGGAACACAGATCACACCAGGGAACAAGACAGGTCCAAAATCGACTGAAAAGCCAATTGACCTCATTAGATTTTTGCACATCAAGGCGATCAACTTAGGCCAAAGGCTGAAAAAGTTTTGATCCTGATCACTGTTTTGGTCTCATCCAGAAAATGACTTACGATTAGCAAAGCCCCCGATCAGAACGGAATGAGGATTCAAGATCATGCAACTGGCGCTACTCAGTGTTTCAGATAAGTCAGGGATCGTGGAATTGGCCCACGTACTCGTGACCCAGTATGGCTTTCAACTCTTGAGTAGTGGTGGCACAGCCCAGACCCTTCGGGCTGCAGGCATCACCGTGACCTCAGTTGCCGATCATACCGGAGCTCCAGAAATCCTGGGCGGTCGTGTTAAAACCTTGCACCCCCGCATCCACGGTGGCATCCTGGCCCGCTTCGATCTACCAGAGGATCAAGCCGATCTGCAACACCAGCAGATCCCGCCGATCAAGCTGGTTGTGGTGAATCTCTACCCCTTCGCAGCCACGATCGCCAAACCAGACACCACTCCCGCCGAAGCCATCGAACAGATCGACATTGGGGGACCGACGTTAGTTCGAGCCGCTGCTAAAAACCACGCCCATGTTACCATCCTCACCGATCCAGACCAATACTCCACTTACTTGCAAGAACTTCAGGATCATGGGGAACCCCGTGCTTCTTTCCGCCTCTGGTGTGCCCAGCAAGCCTTCTCATGCATTCTTACCTACGATCAAACCATTGCCACTTACTTCGATCGCCTGATCCAGGATCCTCAAGTCCAGAACGATCTTCAGTTTCAGAACGATCCCCAGCTCCAGCACAATCCTCAAGTCCAGGCTTCAGATCCCAAGACCCCAGATCCCAAAACTCAAGATCCCAAAACTCAAGATCTCAAAACTCAAGATCTCAA
>CAZONZ010000177.1:0-1566 GCA_964581005.1 uncultured bacterium | reverse complement strand
CAAAACTCAAGATCTCAAAACTCAAGATCTCAAGGATCCTCAGATCCAGATCCCCTCCCCCACCGCAAGTCCTGCTCAATCCTCTGCAGATCCTCTGCTTCCTCCAGTATTTCAGCTCCAAGGATCCCATCATCAAAGCCTCCGCTACGGTGAGAATCCTCACCAGCAGGCTGTGTGGTACGAACAGGATCCTCTGCAAGGCTGGTCTGGAGCCAAACAAATCCAAGGCAAAGACCTCAGCTACAACAACCTGGTCGATCTCGAAGCCGCCCGCCGGATCGCCGCTGAATTTGTGTCAGGATCCCAACCCACTGCGGTCGTGATCAAACACACCAATCCTTGCGGTGTTGCCTGCCGATCCTCGCTCCCCACTGCCTATCAAGCCGCCTTAGCTGCCGATCCAGTTTCAGCCTTTGGCGGGATCGTTGCCCTAACTCATCCGATCGACGCCGCAACAGCCCAATCCCTCACCGAAACTTTCTTAGAATGTGTGGTCAGCCCCGGTTGTGATCCTGAAGTAGAAGCGATCCTGAGTCGGAAGAAAAACCTGCGTGTTCTTATTCTCCCGGATCTAACCCAAGGCCCAACCTATAGCATTCGTCTGATCGCCGGCGGGTTTCTGCTCCAAGACGCGGATCAGCTTCCGATCGATCCAGCCACTTGGAAGTCAGTCACCGACCGTCAGCCTACCCCCACCGAACTGGAAGAATTAGCCTTTGCATGGCGGGTTTGCAAACATGTTAAATCGAATGCGATCGTGATCAGTCGAGATCAGCAAACGATCGGGATTGGCGCAGGTCAGATGAATCGAGTCGGATCCGTTCAGATTGCTCTAGCTCAGGCAGGGGATCGAGCTCAGGGATCGGTTTTAGCCAGTGATGCCTTTTTCCCCTTCGACGATTCGGTTCGTGCTGCCGCTGCTGCTGGGGTGACTGCGATCGTTCAACCAGGTGGGAGCTTACGGGATCAAGAGTCGATCGAGGCTGCCAATGAGCTGGGCGTAGCGATGGTGATGACTGGGATCCGGCATTTCTATCACTAAGAGGTTGTCAGCTTAGGCATTTTAGAAGTAGAGAGGTAATAACCTGAGATGCCAAAGCAGATCAGATCGTTGCAGCAGCTATTGCAGCAGGCAGGGTTTGCCCTATTGCCCAAACAAAGACTTGAATAGATTTCAAAACTAAGAACCCCAGGATCGCTGTGTGGGGTGGCCAGATGCCACAGAACGATCGTGGGGTCTTGCGGTCAACGAGATAGTGGTTTCGATAAGCGATTCAAACGACAAGTTCCAACCTGATCCAGGTGGCGAACTGAATGCAAGCCGACGATCAAGCCTAGTTCCATTCCCCAAAGGAAGTAGGGTCGATCGGGAACTTGCCAGGGAGACAGCCGCATTTGGGGAGATCCAGCTGTCAGATCGGGAGCAGTCGGCCAGCAGATCGCCACATGGGTCTGGTGACAGAGTGATCCCGAAAGCTTTGATTGTGGCGTGGGTAAGCCGATTCGATCCGAGTGACATTCTCCCGACGCTGACTTTACAAGTACAGCGCGGGCTTCTTTCCTCGC
>CAZONZ010000176.1:0-8213 GCA_964581005.1 uncultured bacterium | reverse complement strand
CAAACGACGATCTTGCCACCAGCTCAACAACGGTCCAGCAATAAAGATACTGGAATAAGCTCCTAAGCTGAACCCGACCAGCAATGCCAATGAAAAGTCCTTCAAGGTTGGCCCCCCAAACAAAAAGATCGCCAGGATCGCCAACATCGTGGTCACTGTGGTGTTGATGGAGCGGGCAAAGGTCTGATTCAAAGACAAGTTCACAACATCGCCAAACTTCACTTTACGACTGAGCAAGCGCCGATTTTCTCGAATCCGATCGTAAATGACAACGGTATCATTCACCGAAAAGCCAATGATCGTCAGCAAGGCCACAATAAATAAACTGTCAACCTCAGTTCCCAAGGTTAATCCCAACACCGAAAAGATCCCGGTGGTGAGCAAAACATCGTGCATCAGAGCCACGATCGCAAACACAGCATAGTCGAGCTGAAAGCGAAAGCCCAGGTACAACACGATTAACCCAAACGAAATCAGCAGAGCGGTCAACCCAATCCGGAGTAATTGCCCCCCGACCGTTGGCCCCACAGTCTCCACCCGATCTCGCCGAAAGGGGCCAATCTGATCTTGCAAACTGGATTCCACAGCTAATCGCTCCGACTCTGTCAGGGGGGGGGTCCGGATCAACGCAATCTGATCCGTACTGGTATCCAATTGGATCACACTGTTGCCTAGATCCTGGGCCTCCAACACCGCTCGGATCGCCTCAGTGCTGACCGGCTCCTCAAACCGCACTTCCAGCAGCGTCCCACCCGAAAAATCAATGCCTAGACGGAGGGGAGCCTTTAAGGTTGCCAAGGAAAACGCCATACTGGCTAACCCGATCAGCAGCACCAGGGCTGACACGCTAAACCACACCCGGCTTCGACCGACAATATCGATCATGCCAACCCCCAGCTTGGAGTTAGCCGCCGATCCGGTTTGCACAGACAATTGGGACGAACTCACTTCACTTGAGCTCATGATGACTTCGCTAGCTCCGGTGTAACACCATATAGATCAGGGCGACGCAAATTGGGGATCGTCATGGCCAGAAATAGCAATGTTCGCGTACAGGTCAAAGCCGTGAAAAAACTAACCAAGATCCCGATCCCTAAGGTCACAGCAAACCCTTTAACCAACCCCACCCCCAGCCAGAACAGCACCCCACAGACCAGTAGAGTGGTAACATTGCTGTCCAGAATACTGCTGAAGGCACGATTAAATCCTTCATCAACCGACTTGTACAACGACTTGCCCGATCGTAACTCTTCCCGCACCCGCTCAAAGATCAAGACATTAGCATCCACCGCCATCCCAATACTGAGAATAAACCCTGCAATCCCTGGTAAGGTCATGGTTACCCCCAAGAGCTTAAAGACTGCAAAGGTAAAGGTTGCATAGAACAGCAAGGCCATGTCAGCGATCAGACCAGGTAGTTTGTAATACACCAGCATAAAGACAAACACCAGCGAGATCCCTGCTAAACCCGCATAAAGGCTACGTTGTACACTGGCCGTCCCCAGGGTTGCGCCCACTGTGCGATTCTCAATTACTTGGATCGGGACTGGAAGAGCCCCAGCCCGGATCTTGGTAGCCAGATCAGTGGCTTCCTCAGGAGTAAAATTGCCCGTGATCACAGCACTTCCTCCAGTGATGCCTGTGCGAGCAAATTCAGGGCCAACCACAGGAGCACTCAATAAAGTGTCGTCCAAAAAGATCCCAAGGGAGCGGCCTGTGCCCGCTAATTCTCTGGTCAATTCCGCAAACAGATCAGATCCTTCTGACTTAAATTCGATCCCCACTTCCCAGAGTTGAGATCCCCCTCTAGGAGCCTGAGGGAAAGCATTCCGCAGTAGATCGCCTGTTAGCCCAACGCTCTCAAAGGTTCGATCTGGATTGTCTCCCGCCACAGGTCGGCCTGTTTCAGGATCGACTTCGAGCTGAGTGGCCACCCGTTGCCGCCGGAAGTCCAGCTGAGCCGTATCGCCCAAAATATCGATCGCCCGATCAGGATCTGCAACCCCCGGCAATTGCACAAATAATTGATCCGTGCCACTGATCTGCACCAACGGCTCTGACACCCCCAATCCATCAATCCGCTGCTGGATCACCACTTGTACGCCTTCCATCACAGCTGGGGTAATGTCTGGAACATCCTCGGTGGGTGAAGCCTGCAACGTCAGCTGCGTGCCCCCCTGCAGATCCAGCCCCAATGTGATCGGGCGAGTCACGATGATATAGATGGCTGCAAGGAATACAGCCAGGACAACGATCAATGGACCCAGTCGTTTACTCATAAGCCAATCTCATTCCAGAACTCATGATAAGCCACCCGCACAATTCAATTCCAGCCATGCCGCTCTCAGAATGGAGAACTTTTCAGCATTGAGAACGCTTAGGATCAATCCACCACCGAAACAGGATCGACGGCCTGCTGTCCTAGGACTCGAAACCCAATATCCGTTCGATAATAGGCTCCTTCAAACTCAATCTTCTGAACCGCCTGATAGGCTTGGTCAAGAGCATCCACGAGCGACGATCCCACTCCCGTCACACCCAAGACTCGTCCCCCATCCGTTAAAACCTGGGGAGCCACTTGCTGCCCTGATCGTCCAGGTATGGGTCGGGGAGTAGACAGCCGTGTCCCCGCATGGAAGACCAACGCTCCAGTCTCAGCGGCAGCCTCCAATCCGTGGATCGGTTTGCCACGCTCATATGCCTCCGGATAGCCCTGGGCCGCCATCACAACACAGGCAGCACTAGCCGCTTGCCATTCCAAGCTAACCTCACCTAACCGCCCTTGAACACAGGCCAAGATCACTTCATCAAGGGGAGTATTGAGCAACGGCAGCAAGGCTTGAGTCTCTGGATCTCCAAACCGACAATTAAACTCCAGCACCCTCGGATCTCCCGTCGGAGAGATCATCAAACCGGCATAGAGCACTCCCTGATAGAGAATCCCTCGTTGTCGCATGGCCTCCAAGGTCGGTTCAAAGATCTGGGACTGGATTTGAGCCATCAACTGAGGTGGAACCACCCGATGGGCCGGTGCATAAGCCCCCATTCCCCCTGTATTAGGTCCAGTATCTCCAGCCCCAATCGGCTTATGATCCTGAGCAGCCAGCATAGGCAAACAGGTTTCACCGTCTGTCATCGCTAGGACTGAGGCTTCCTGACCCTGGAGAAAATCTTCGATCAAAACTGTTTTGCCCGCCTGTCCCAAATGACCCTGCAGCAGATTCTGAACAGCGGTGATCGCTTCCGTTTGAGTCTGAGCAATCGTGACCCCCTTCCCTGCAGCCAAACCACTCGCTTTGATCACGATAGGAAGAGAATGCGACTGGAGATAGTCGATCGCGGGCTGCAACTGACTAAACACGGCAGCTTGCGCAGTCGGAACCCCAGCGTCTTGAAGTAAGGCTTTGGCCCAGGCTTTACTACTCTCGATCTGGGCAGCAACTTGGGTGGGACCAAAGATCCGTAACCCAACCGCTTGGAACCGATCGCAGATCCCTTCGGCTAGAGGGGCTTCGGGGCCGATGATGGTGAGACCAATACCCTGGACCGTGGCAAACCGAAGTAATCCCTCAATATCGGTGGGGGCAAGTGGCAATAGCCGACATTTTGGCACCATGCGGATCCCAGCATTACCAGGAGCACAAAAGATCTGGGTAACTGCAGGGGACTGACTTAACTTCCAGGTCAGAGCATGTTCACGCCCACCCGACCCAACCACTAAAACTTGCATAGAGCTGCCGCACACACATCAGAGTTTGCTCAGGCTTGCTGGAGTTACCGCTCCAGAGATCATTAGCTCCAGAGATCATTAAGAGATCCCAACTCCGCGAAACTGCATATTCAATTAGAGCACATTCATGCCCACAGACTGACGCTGATCTACGGTTAAGTTCATCCATTCCAACACCCGATTCCAGGCCCACCAGGGATCGGGATCACCCACCTCCTGACGTCCCACCCGACTACTGTAATATCCCACATGACCCCCTGATGAGGTGAGATACAGATCAATCATCGAATTCGTATCCGCAACTGCCCTGAGATCGGTAGCTAATTCTGGGTCAAACATCGGATCATCAGCAGCATACAGGATCAGGGTTGGCTTCCGAAGCTGAGACAGCCAAGGTAAGGGACTACTGGCGTCATAGTAGGCTTCGACCGAGCTAAATCCTAACCGTGAGATCACAAAGGCGTGATCAAATCCCCAGATGCTTTGAGTTTGGGCAATCAGATCCGGATCCAGTTGACCGGGATGGGTGGCCTCGATCAAAGCAGCCAATTCCTGGAGTCGTCGCGCAATCGCTTTTTCCAAATAGCGGCCCCAACGGGATTGAACCAGGTAGGTGAGCGAGCGGCGTGAGTCAAGGTTAGGACAGATCACGGCAACTCCCCCCAGATCGGCTGCATTAAATGAACCCAGGTCAGTCCGGTTGATCTGTAAGCAGGGATGCTCAAGGGGAGGCTGCGGAGGTTTAGGCCCCATGGAATTCTTGAGATCTGTGGAATCGTGAGGGCTGTCAGGAGGATCAAGAGAATCTATCCGGATCGAAGAGCCTGCAGGTTCTAGGATCATAGGGTCTAACATCAGATGTTGAGCTGTGTAGATCCCCCAGAGGGCCAGTTGACCTCCCAGAGAGTAGCCTGTGAACCAGAAGGGAGAGGGGAATCCAGCGGCTTTGGCCTGGGCAGCGATCATGACAAAGTCTTGACCTTCATAGAGCCCGTCGGAGGTCAGCACGGGAGAGAGCAGCGCCGTTTGGCCATGAGCTCGCCAATCAAATAGAATCACTCCGTAGCTTTGAGCCGCCGCTTTCCGACCCAAGATCTGGAGAAACCATTGATCCTCTAGTGAACCTGTGATCCCATAAGTGCCAATGATCGTCCCCCGCGCATTCTCTGGGCAAACCGTCCAGCTAAAGATCGGCACCCCTCCCGCTCCGCTCCAGATCCGTTCCTGATAGTCCGGTTGAGGTTGATCGATTTGATCCTGCCATCGGCGGCTATGCCAGAGAGCTGTCACCACGGTCATGCTCAAGCCATCTTGACCCCACCACGGTGGCCGAAAGGGGGGCACAATCGGCAACTTACTGATGCTCGAAAACATTCGTAAACCCCTGCAGATCGAGATCGATAAGGGTGGGTAGATGCTCAAAACAGCGCTGAGTCAGATCCCAACGCCCTTCCCGCCGTAACATCGCTTCTAACCGCTCCCGCACAGGCAAGAGATAGCGGACATCGTTCGCTGCATAGTCCAGTTGATCCGCACTGAGATCCTGAATCGCTCCCCAATCCGAGCTTTGCGCCTTTTTGTCAAGCTCAAGGCCAAGAAATTCCTGAACCAGCTCCCGAAGGCTATGACGATTCGTGTAAGTGCGTCCGATCTTGCTGGCAATCTTGGTGCAAAAGGTGGGCGAGACTTGAATGTTGAGATGGTGCTTTAACATGGCCAGATCGAAGCGAGCAAAGTGAAACACCTTTTCGACTCCTGGATCTTCCATCAAGTGCTGGAGCTGGGGTGCCGTATGAACCCCTTGGGCCAAACGGATCAACACCACTTGACCAGCCCGATTACACAATTGCACCACACAGAGCCGATCTCGATGCGGTAGTAATCCCATTGTTTCAGTATCAACAGCCAGCATGGGATCCGAGCGATAGAGCTCCAGAGCTGCTGCAGAAAGATCGTTATCGCAGACCTGAAATTCAGGATGTGTCACCCAGATACCTCACCCATCACAATCGAGATCCTCCAACCCAGACTCAGCAGAATGCCATGGAGATCACCTGCTGTAGAGATCACCTGCTAGCGAGCTTACCAGCTAGATTTAACCACACCGGGTAGCAACCCTTGGTGAGCCATTTCGCGGAGCTGGTTCCGACAGAGACCAAAGTCACGGAAATAGCCTCTGGGTTTTCCAGTCTTCCAGCAACGGTTGCGCAAGCGGGTTGGCGAACTGGCTCGCGGCAGTTTCTGAAGTTCGGCGTGCAGATCCATGCGAGTCCCTTGATCAATTTCGGGATCGGCAATGGCAGCTTTCAGTTCGTCCCGTCGATCTCGATATTTATCGACCAAGCGCTGCCGCTTTTTTTCCCGCTCGACCATGCTTTTTTTAGCCACAGTTGCCCCACGCTCCTGATCAATGTGTGAACAGATTAGACTTTAGCCTAACTAGGGTAACGAAAGATCTTCTCAAACGACAAGATCCCCCGATCTGGATTCTTGAGGGTTGATCCAGAGGCTCAGGGGATCTTAAGGCTGGGCAGGGAATCGGGAATCAAACCAGGCCAGTGACTGGATCAGGAGTAGCACTTGACTTGAGTCCAGTTGCCGTCTTCGTCGCGGCAGTAGTAGCACCCATCCCACCACGTGCAGACGTCATAGGAGAGAAGCTCACTGGCATCACCCAGGTGCTCAGCCACGCGATCTTTATCATTTTGGGGCAACCGCTCCGCCAACCAGTTCAGTTTGTGCTCCAGATCGGTGGCAGTGGGGTAATAGGAAGACTTCACAGCTCAATCCTCCGTGGATGTGCTTGACAACGCAGGCGGATCCCAGTTGGGTTGAAGCCTACTGCAACGGGATCCCAGGCCAATCGAGACTCAATCAGTGGTAGCGAGGACTGCAAAACAGATCAACAGGTGTATCCTAGCTGTCTCTTCTGGGTGACCAAACCATGCGTTAACAAAATTTTCACGTTGAGTCCGGATCAAGCGTCCATCGGCTTCAACAGAGTCTGGTGGTGGGAGCGAAGACCTCTGAAGTCCTGAAGCTTCTAGCGTTTGACCTCAACTCCTCGCCCAAATGCGACATGATCCTTAATGTTGGCAGCAGCTTGCTTGGGATCTGGGTAGTACCAGGCAGCGTTGGTCTGGGTCTCACCATTGCCTACCAATGTGTAGTAACTCGCCGTCCCTTTCCAGCCACAAACGGTATGGTGATCGCTGGGCTGAAAGTAGTCTTGCGCCAAACTATCGGGCGGAAAGTAGACATTGTCTTCAACCATTTCGTAACGATCACTTTCGGCCACGATGATCCCCTTCCAAATTGCTTGAGCCATAATCCACCTACCAAGGATAGAAATATCCTCACCATTGTAGAAGCTAAAGCCTTAGGGGCTCCTCGCAAAAATTTAGGTGAAGGAGTTCGGTCGGCCAACGGGTGGGGTTCATCTGAGGTGGTCTCACTCCTGCTAGTAATTTTGTCACTCAAGATCCACAGGCTTGATCTCGAAACTCATCTAGATCAGTACAGATCAGGGCTTCCCGGTGTAGAGCTCGGAGGCGATCCACGTCTTGATGCTGTAAATGCTCGCGCAGATCGGTTGGGACTTGACCAAAGCGGATTTCAATCACATCGAACAGAGCCATCAAAAGAGCTTGCTTAGTCCCTTGTTCGAACCACTCTTGTTGAGCAGCTTGTTTCCACTCTAGAAATATGGGGGATAAGGCCATCATCAGTTCTCCTTTTTCTTGATTCCATTCTCCACTGCTCTCAATCAGCATCTTCCAGCTGGCTAGGAGTTCAAGGGCTCGCTGGCGGCGCGGATCCTCCAGGGGCAAGCTCATCACTTCGGCAATGGCTCTCTGCTGGTGTTTTCCTCTGGCGAGCAATCTCAACCATAAGGTTTCATCTGTTTCTGGCAGATGGTGGATCACCACAATCCTAGTGTAGAGAGATTCCACTGAGAAGTAGACTCCCTTGGGCCAATCGTCTTGGCTTTTGGCCCCGATCCCCTGCAGGAAAGATTGGGATGCGGTTGGGGTCAGGATCCATAGCAAGGGTAGCTGCTCTTGGGATAGAGATTGCTGTTCGCGTTTGGCTTGTCGATCCAGTTCGAGGCGGATCGAGTAGAGCTTAAGCAGGCAACTCGCCAATTCGATCCATCTGGGGGAGTGACGAAAAGGTTCGATCAGACAGGGGCGGGTTGTGAAGCGGCCTAGGAGTCCCAGGAAGGAGAGATCGGCAGGTGGGGTAGGGGTGGGCGAGAACCAGAGATCGATGTAGCGAGACTCACCTAAGACTTCGCGGTTGAGCTGGATCTGGCCGAAGGGAGTGAGCAGTTCTTCAATGAGCTGCTTGGACAACTGATCAAAGGGCGTGCGCGACATGATTCAAGCTCTAGCCAAATGTCTTACTGAGATAGGCCATTCCCCTACGGAGTGACATCCTCCCACACTGAATCAAAGATTACAGTGTGGGCTTCCAAGAATCA
>CAZONZ010000175.1:0-8221 GCA_964581005.1 uncultured bacterium | reverse complement strand
TGGAAAGACGCTTCGGAGTAATGGAAAGACGCTTCGGAGTAATGGAAAGACGCTTTGGAGCAGTGGAAAGGCGTTAAGACATTGGGGATCTTTGAAACTAGCCAAAACTTCTGTTCTAACGACCGACGGAGCTAGGAGCAAGGGCAGGGAAGCGCAGGATCCGGTAGGGTGGCATGGATCCATCTTCACCGCCGTTGAGGGGAGGAGACCGATGCAATTGATTGACAGTGATGTAAATAAAGTCAAACTATCTTGCACTGTCCTGAAAGATCCCGGTTCATCTAGTTAGTTGGTTGATCTTCTGAATCTGGATCTGTGAGTAGTTAGCCTTGAAAACTGGCCGATTCCTCTAGATCTCTACTTCGACCAAGAGGATCGAGCTTCGCCTCATGTTGAAGATCTCTGTCCATTCAGATCTAGGCTTATGATCTAGAAATCGGCTGATTGGGATCTGGGTTTGCGCCAAGTTTTTGAGCGTCCAGCGGTTTCCTCACCTAAGCTTCGGCTGCTTCGGCTGACCCAAGTCCTTGCTATACTTTGATAGACTTCGGCTTGTCGCTTAGTCCACCGTTGGGGAAATACTAGAAACTTGTAGGAAAACTGTGTCAAACTATTCCTCATTGTCGATTCTGGCACGAAAAGGGAATATGCAAAAATGGAAAGTGCTTTCACTATTCTCTGGGGGAATGGGACTTGATCTCGGCCTAGAGTCCACTGGACGATTTGAGACAACCATTTGCATTGAGCGGGAGAAAGCATTTTGTGACACGATCCGCTTGAATCACTGCGAGGGCAGACTGCCCAAAAATTTGAAGATTGTTGAAGCTGACATTGCCTCTTTGACTCCAACTAACGTCTTCAAGGATACTGGGATTGATCCTACCGGAATTGACGTGATTGTAGGAGGTCCACCCTGTCAATCCTTCAGCACCGCTGGCCGAAGAGGAACCATTCAGGATCCCAGAGGAACCTTAATTTGGGACTTCCTTCGATTTGTTGAATACGTGAAGCCGAAGTTTTTCTTAATGGAGAATGTCCGAGGACTGCTGTCAGCAGCTCTGCAGCATCGGCCCATTCACCTGAGGCCCGATAGGGGCGGTCCACCCTTGACGAATGAAGAAAAACCAGGCTCTTTAGTCCGTTTATTTGCATTCGACTTGGCGAACTTGAAGGATGTAGCCTATCACCTTGACATTTTTGAGGTTAATTCCGTGAACTATGGTGCTCCACAGATTCGTGAACGTGTTCTGTTTATCGGGAATATTTATGGAAAGACTGTTGATTTTCCTGAACCAACTCATGGGCAAATCTTGCCGAATGGAAGATCCGGACAAATGAGTCTTTTTGATGAGACACCTCTACAACCCTGGCGCACTCTGGGAGAGGCCATCGGCGACTTGCATGAATCTGACCCTGTTGTCCTCGATTTTAGTCCTCGCAAAAAATCGTTCTTAGAGTTAGTTCCACCAGGATCGAATTGGAGAAGTTTGCCCCATGACATTCAGAAAGAATCGATGGGAAAAGCATGGTATGCAAAAGGTGGACGTTCTGGTTGGTGGAGACGGCTTACCTTCGATCTTCCTTCCCCCACCCTTGTCACAATGCCTAACCACGCAAGCACGTCTCTTTGTCATCCAACCGAAACTCGTGCCCTCTCGATCAGAGAGTATGCACGTATTCAGGAATTTCCTGATGAATGGAAGTTCTGCGGAACGATCTCTGAACAGTATGCTCAAGTGGGTAATGCAGTTCCCATCCGACTTGGCCAAGTTGCTGGTGAGGTTATCGATCGAGAACTGAGTGACCTAGTCACTTCTGGAGCACAGCCAACAAGCGCAAATACTGGTGAGCCCAGAGTAGTTTATCTCCAATCGCATGTCAGAACCCGGCAATGGTTTAAGAACGGAGAGGTATATCATTGGAAGGATGGAGAAGACAACACAGATGCTCTTTATTCACCACCCAAGACTGTTATCGCTAAGCGTTCACTTTAAAGTTATGACCAAAAGGCACTCAGATTTACCACCAAGAATCCCAACAACCCTTTCCCGGCAGGAGTTGCTCGATCAGCTTTTGTCGATTGATGGAGATCAGGATAGTCGCGCAAGAGTTCTTCGCTTAGAGACAGCCTTTCGAAGAAAAATTGATTCTCTTATTGCCTCATTATCTGCTACAGATGCCGTATTTCAGAAATTGAAAACTAGCCCATATGTTCTTCTAATCCACGCTCGGCAAAGAGGATATACCAAGATAAGTGAACTTGAAGCTGGTATTTTACCCGCCAAGCAATTTTCTTCGATGGAGACCTCAGCAGGGCGCATGGTTGAGGAGGTGGTTCTTCCAGAATACGGGTGGGAGTGTGTGGCCAGTGAAATGCATACTCCCAATTCAGCTCTGGATGGTAAACGTCATGAGAATTCAATATGCCGACTTGTAACACTCAAAAGTGGGCCGAGCTGCCTTAATGATGGGATGAGTGAGAATCTTGCAGATGCCATTTTGAGAAATTATAAAGAATGGGCTCGTGAGGCTTCTTCTGTTTCGGAACTTGATTTTACTTATGGAGTACTTTACGGAACCCCAAACCAGTCTAACAAGAAGGATTGGCATATTCTACGAAACCTCAAGGAGAAATTCTCTGGTGAGATGACCGTTGATCCAGCTAGGAAATGGTATTGCGCCTTTGAAGAGGACGGTATCAGAGTCAATGTTACAGTGAGAATAGGTTTGGATTGGTGGAGGTATTTAGGAGGTGATCATTGTTTTATGGAAATCTTAGCAGCATTAATTCGCGCATGTATCACTCCTAGTGTCTCTGATGCTGTTACTCACTCCTATATACTCTCTGATCTTAACAAGATTGTTGATACATCCAAAGTAGAGAACGACTACAATGTTTCTCTTTTACAACGAAGTCAGATCCCTTGGTTATTCTTAATGGCGCGTCACTTTTGCGATAATCTTGTAGACTAACTATGCAGAATAAACTAGCATAAATGATCAGACTTCTGCTCTATGCCGTTGCCACGGTTGAGAAGCTACCAGAGAATCAATAGGATGCCATAGCAGCTCACCTCCTAGTTGAAATCCGAAATGGCTAGATGTGGGCGGATCGTTTTGAATCAACAACCGATCCACAGTAGGATCACCTTACGGCAATGGTAAGACAAGCGATCGCAGGCCATAAAGGACTCTCACTCGATCAAGTGCGTTCCCGCTCAGGGATGAGATCGAATGGTTTGCTGGATCCCTCAGTGGATGCGAAGCTGAAGTGTCCGAAAAATGAGAAATGATTTAGTTAACTTTTGGGGGCATTCATTTAGAGTTTTTTGCACAAAACATAGGATGGAACTATCTTGATCCTGTCAAGCTCATCGTTCGTGTTCGTCACTTTTGGCACTTGTTACAAGCTCAGTTGATGCTGATCTCGATGGTTGCTTGCATCTCAGTGCTAGCAGGGACTGGCGGGATCGCAACCTGGCGTCTGCACCACAAGTTCCTAAGGCATTGGAGCTCTTTACACCTTCTACTGTCAGTCGCAAGCTGCCTAACGACCGACGGAGCTAGGAGCAAGGGCAGGGAAGCGCAGGATCCGGTAGGGTGGCATGGATCCATCTTCACCGCCGTTGAGGGGGGGCGACCGATGCAATTGGTTGACGGTGAGGTAGATATAGTTATCGGGACCCACTGCAAAACCATCTGGCCAAGAGAGGAGCTCGTCGTCTTGGTAGAGAACTCGATAGCCAGAGTCTGGATCCGTGACCCCAATGGCGTTGGCGGTAATGTCAGTAATGTAGACATGTCCAGCGCTGTCAATGGTAATGCCGTCGCTGATCGGTTTCTCCGCGTAAGCTTCTACCCGTTCCCCTAATTCAGCGTCAGTCAGGCTTTCATCTAACAAATCTGTTGTCCGGATCCGATAGAGTTGGGTGCCGTTCATGGCTCCGTAGTACACCCATTCGTGCTCAGGATCTACGGTGATGGGGTTGATGGCGATGCGAGCAGGGTTGTCTCCTAAGGCAATGGTGCGGTTGTCGATCACCATGTCGATGTCTTCCGAAATGACGCTCTCATGCCCTTGCAGAACGCGACGAGCCAAACCCGTTTCCAAATTCACCACAATCAAAGCCGCATCCGATCCACCTGCCGTATCCGAAATATAGATGGCGTTCTGAACCGGATCCACGGCTAGATCATTGAGAAAAGGAGAGTCTGTGATCACAGGGGGAGGCAGATAGATCACCTGATGCAGTTGCTCTTGCTGCGTATCCCAGCCCACCAAACGACCACTGGGGAAGTCAGAACTGGGATTGTCTAAGAACCAGACGATGCCGGATCCATTGGCCTGAATGCCGAGGGTATTGTTTAATCCT
Organism: uncultured bacterium; assembly: GCA_964581005.1. GTDB lineage: Bacteria > Cyanobacteriota > Cyanobacteriia > Thermostichales > Thermostichaceae > CAZONZ01. The sequence continues at coordinate 3,848 of CAZONZ010000175.1, read as the reverse complement.
GCCCAATCTGTGCCTGTGGTCGCGGGTGCAGTGCCCCAGTCCTCATTCGGGTAGGTGATCCACTCATCGCTCTCCGGTAGGATCTCAACAGCACGAAGCGATCCGGGGTAAAAGTTGTGGACACTACAAAAGATCCGGCCTGCCTCGGTAACGGCGATGTTGCCCACGGCTACCTCAGCAGGAAGTTCGGCTACAACCTCCAGATCTTGAGCCCATGCTGGAAGGGGGATCAGGGTTACCAGGGTAGCGAATAGGGTTGCTTTCCAGAAGGTCATGAGTTGATCGTTCAAGCACAGCACCTTCAGAGTAGCCTGTTGTGGGTCAGGGATCGTCCTCTTCCAGCGCTTCTTATCGGATCGCACATGTACAAGCTTTAAACATTCTGGCTTGATTCTTTTACTGGATCCCTCAGGGAAGGATGCGAGGCTGAGGGAACTGAAAGATGAGAAATGATTTAGTTAACTTCTATAGGGAGATTAATTTAGGCTTTTTTCCGCAAAACTAGGATGGAACTATCCTGATCCTGTCACGCTCATGGTTCGTGTTCGTCACCTTTGGCACTCTTTACAAGCTCAGCTGATGCTGATCTCGATAGCTACTTGCATCTCAGTGCTGGCAGGAGCTGGCGGGATCGCAACCTGGCGTCTGCACCAAGATCTGCTGGCCGAAAGTCAGAAGCAGCATATGCAAGCGTTGGATGAGTTTGAGCAGGATGTGACCACCTATCAGGAGATGTACCCTGCAACTAACGCGATCGATAAGACGATTGAAAGGCACTCTCAGCCCAATCTCTGGTTTCGGGTGGTGGACGAGGCAGGCCAGACCCTTGCAACCTCAACCATGCTTCCTGCTGATCTGAATCTAGAGGGAGTGATGCCCGATGAACCAGAACTGATCCGCTCTGAGGATCACAACTTGATCCTGTGTAGTTCAAAGTTAAAGCTGGCTGATCAGAGTCAGGTTCAGGTGCAGGCGATCTCGGATGTGACCCAATCGTATGCGGCCTATCGAGCCTTTATTACCACACTGGCCCTCTCTGGTACTGGAACGGTTTTGGTGGTCGCTTTTGTGGGCATGATCTTGATCCGGCGGGCCTTGCAACCCCTCCATAAGATTAGTCATATGTCGGCCTCGATCTCGGCAGAGCAGTTAAAAGATGCCAGGGTCATGCTGGAAGATGCTCCCAATGAAGTTCAAGATCTGGCCGAAGCGTTTAACGAAATGCTGAATCGGCTGTCGCTGTCTTGGTCGCAGGAGCAGCAGTTGCTCAGCAATATCTCTCATGAGTTGCGGACGCCTTTGTCTGTGGTTCAGGGTTACCTTGAAAGCACGCTGCGACGGGGCCAAAACCTGAATGAGATGCAGGTGGAAGGATTAAACATTGCCCTGGAAGAAACCCAACGAGTTGTCCGCTTGCTCCGAGATCTCTTAGATCTTGCTCGTGCCGAAACAGGCAGTTTTCACCTGCAAGTGGAACCGATTCCATTGAATGAGTTTGTCCAAGAGATCGAATCCATTGCCCATCAGCTAGGTCCAAACCCGATCGCCCTACTCTCAACCTCCCAACCCGTCACGGTCAAAGCCGATCGAGATCGCTTGAAGCAGGTAATGTTGAATTTACTCACCAATGCAGTCCGCTATTCTGAACCCACCGCTCCGATCACGATCCGTCTGCGGACCTCTGGCGATACAGCCTTGCTCCAAGTTCAAGATCAAGGGATTGGGATTCCGATCGAACATCAACTTATGATCTTTGAGCGCTTTTACTGTGTTTCGGACTCTCGCAGCCGTCGCGAAGGTGGAATTGGGTTAGGGTTGGCGATCACAAAGGCTTTGGTAGAAAACATGCGCGGCAAGATCATGGTGGAATCACAGCCGAATGTAGGCAGCACCTTCACCGTGATCCTCCCGATGGTCTTAACTCCCCATCAGTCGGTTGAACGAGTTAGCGTAGGAGCCCCGATCGCGTGACCCGCTAACCACCCCGTAGTCCAAGCACTTTGAAAGTTGAATCCACCCGTAACTCCGTCAATATCAAGGATCTCTCCTGCCAAAAACAGCCCTGGACAGCAACGACTCTGCATGGTTTTGAACTCAACCTCCTTCAGATCCACGCCGCCGCACGTGACAAATTCCTCCTTAAAGATCCCTTTGCCCCGAATGTGATAGATCCCTTGAGTAAGCTCCTGGATCAAGGCATGGAGAGCTTTGTTGGAGACTTCGGCCCAGCGAGTTTGATCTGAGATCTGGACATAGTTGAGCAAGCTTCGCCAAAGTCGAGTGGGAAGATCCACAGGAGAATGGGCGATCACGGATTTTTGGGGTGACGTTGTCCGGATCGATTGAAATAATTGGCGCAATGAGTCTGGATTGTGGGCAGGGATCCAATTCACCTGCAGAGGGGCCTGATAGCGAAGAGATTGCAAGATCCGCGCTCCCCAAGCCGAAAGTTTCAACACAGCAGGTCCACTTAACCCCCAATGCGTGATCAACAAGGGTCCTGTTTGCTGAAGTCCTTGAGATCTTGAGGATCCTGAGCGCTTTGTTGGGTGCTTGGTGTTTCCATTGATCTGTAATTTTAGGCCCACCGATTGCACTGAAATCCCCATGAGATCCTGAAGACGGGGATCAGTGACATTAAAAGTAAACAGCGAAGGAACAGGATCAACAATCGTGTGACCCAGGGATCGAGCTAGTCGATACCCTAAACTGCTACTTCCTGTGGCTAGCAGAATCCGATCCGCTGTTAGGATCTCCCCCTGTTTGAACTGGATCTGAAACTGGGATCCCAGCTCTAGAGAAGATGCAGAAAGTCCGATCACAGGGCTTCGGGTTCGGATCTGGACGCCTGCAGTTTGGGCCGATTGGATCAAGCAATCCGCAATAGTTTCAGATGAGTCAGTGATCGGGAACATTCGTCCATCCGATTCCGTTTTGAGCTGAACCCCTCGATCTTCAAACCATGCTACAGTATGGCGGGGTTGAAAGCGGCTAAAGGATCCACGCAGAGCTTTATGACCTCTGGGATAGTTCTGGATCAGGGCTGCCGGATCAAAGCAGGCATGAGTCACATTACAGCGCCCACCCCCAGAGATCCTGACTTTGGTGAGGACTTGCGGGCTTGCTTCCAACAGGATCACGTGGCTACGGGGATACGTTTCAGCACAGGTGATCGCGCCGAAGAATCCTGCAGCACCCCCTCCGATCACCACAACTCGCAAGTCCCGATCTGACACCATCACAACGCTCACAGATTGGATTGCTTGTTAGTCAGCAAATTCGTTGAGTGCTGCCATAGCTCGTTCTGCCTGTTGACTTGGAACAAATAGATGATCATGATAGTAACCTGCCACCACGTTTGCACTGATTCCATGTTCAGAAAGCTTACCTGAGAATGCAGCAGTCAGCCCAACAGCATCAAGGCTGGAATGAATAGTTAAAGTTATGCCCTTAAACACAGATTCGTAAGAGATCTGATTCTTGTCTGCCAAGATCCTGGGAATGATCAATGTCAGCCCTTCAGCTTCTTTAACCCCAGCGATAGGTTCTAATTCAGAATAATCTCCATATTGGGCATTTTGGAACGTGCAGAATACATACTCTCCATCCAATAATTCCGGAGACATGGATCCTAGCAACTTCTCTAAGTCTTTCTCACCCGCCATCGTTTGCTTTGCTCACTAACAGACAAACTGATCGATCACCCGACTCGATCACCAGCAATCATAGCACCTCGACCCAGTGATCAGCCTAGTATAGAGTTAGGTAAACGACTTTAGGAACTCAAGACAGAGCAGAAGTGTTGCGTCTCGATATAAAACTTTACATTTCTAGCGACAGAACCCCCT
>CAZONZ010000174.1:0-8227 GCA_964581005.1 uncultured bacterium | reverse complement strand
ACTCCCTCCAAAAGTCGGTCACCCGATAGCCCAGATCCATCAACATTTGCCGCAATAACGGTAAACTCAACCCGATCACATTGCCGTGGCATCCCTCAATCCGCTCCACAAAGCAGGATCCATAGCCATCGATCGCAAAACACCCTGCACAGGCCAAGGGTTCTCCGGTCTCCAAATACGCTTCGATCTCCTGATCCGTGGGCTTGGCAAAAAAGATTCGGGTTAATCCGTAGTGCGTGATCTGGCGATTTTGGGTGGTGTCGATCAGTGCATGACCTGTGTAAAGCTCTCCCACTTGGCCCCGCATGTCCAACCAGCGTTGTCGGGCATCGTCTCGATCCTCTGGCTTCCCGTAGATCTCGCCATGCAAATACAGGATGGAGTCTGCCCCGATCACGAGTGCAGGTTCAGGATGCCGGATCGCCACGGTTTCAGCCTTCTTCAGGGCTAAGGTTTGGACCAATTGACCTGGATCGCGATCCTGGATCAGGGATTCGTCAAAGTAGCTGGGCTCAACCGTAAACGGTAACCCTGCAGAAGCGAGTAGCTGCTTGCGAGCAGGCGATTGAGAAGCCAAGATCAAACGCGGCAACATGAAGTCTACTCCTGGATCGTCGAGGCCGTTGGGTGTCTCGATCATGATCTTCGCATCACTCAGCTTCACCCGATCCCACGCCTATCGCTCGAAAACAAATGATCCTCCAGAGAATGTCCTTTGATCTAAATTGGGTTCTCTAGAGTCCATTGGACATCATTTACAGGAGTGAGTAGCTGCATTGCGGGGGGATCTGGGGGATCCCCTACCCCCCTTGATAAGCTTTTGTTAACTCTCGTCAACCAAGATTTGGAACACACTACCCGCCAGATCGACAATATACAAATTGCCATCTGCATCTTGACCAAAGGAAGCAACATTGCGGATCGATCCTTGATCAGGTTGTAACTCCTCGGTACGCTCAATCACATTCGCCCCTGAAGATCCGGCAACTTTTAAAGTCCAGATCCGACCCGCAATAAAATCAGCAAAGAAATAACTTCCATTCAGCCGGGTATTGGAACCACGGTAAACATACCCGCCTGTGATCGACTGTCCAATCGAGTGAGGATATTCATAAACTGGCAACTCAAATAAGCTTTGATCACAAGGGAGAGGATCGCTAGGAGGGTAGCAGAACGATCCTTCCATAATGTTCCAACCATAGTTCTCGCCACCGGGGCTGTTTGCCAGTTGAACGTTGATCTCTTCATAATCGTCTTGTCCCACATCGGCAATGTAAAGATCCTGCGTCAACGGATCAAAACTCGCCCGCCAAGGATTACGCAACCCATAGACCCAGATCTCGTCATCCCCTTCAAAACCCACAAACGGATTATCTGCTGGGATGGCATAGTTACGGTCAGGATCCGCAGGGTAAGCATCAGCCCCGTCTACATCCAAGCGCAGGATCTTACCCAGCAGATTATCGGTAATGTCTTGAGAGTTGTCCGCAAAACTGGGAATGCCTGGGACAAATCCAGATCCACCCCCATCCCCAGTAGCCCAGTAGAGGTAGCCATCCGGGCCAAATCCGATCCAGCCACCATTATGATTTTCTTCAGGTTGAGGGATCGTCAGGAGGGTACGGGCTGAGGCAGCATTGGCTCGATTTGAGGTGGGATCGGCCTGATATTCGACAAGTTTGGTTTGACCAGAATCACCACCGCCGGGAGCCGTGTAGTTCACATAGAATGTACCGTTGCTTGCAAAGTCTGGATGAAAGGCGAGTCCTAATAACCCTTGTTCAAAGCCGGGGGTGAGTAGATCCTCTGACGGAATGGTGAGATAAGGGAGTGTCTGTAATGTCTCCGTTGATCGATCAAAAAGTCGGATCCGACCTGTTTTTTGCTCAACGATAAAAAGGCGATTGGCATCCTCAGGAGGGGAAGTAACATACAACGGCTGATTCAAGCCACTGATCACTAAACGACTCGAAAGCTCAACACTTCCCCCAGCCGATTCCAGAATTCGCCGAGCCAGAATGCGATTGGGCTGACTCGGATCGATGACTCCCACCACCCAAACCGAATCTCCCACAGCAATGGTTTCTAATCCAGAGATCGTTGTGTTGGGGATAACCAAGACCGTGTAGTCGTCCACTTGCCAAGTCCCTAAGCGGCGATCATTCGAGGGCAATTGGGTGATCGTGCCAAGGATTGTCCTAGTCTCAAGGGCATCGCTGGCTAACGCTGGGTCAGCCAGTGGATCACTCACTTGATCCGTTGGATCTGAGAGTTCAACACTGACAGAATCTGTCTGGTTGGAGTGGGAGATTATTGGGGGAGTGCTAGAGGCACAGCTGCTGAGCCATACGAGTGAAAGGATCAGAAGTGGGCTCAGAAAAACCTGTTTTTGCATGGGTTTCACCACAGTTTCGTAAAATGGATCAGCTTTCACACCTACTATGATTCAAGCCTTCTGCAGCGTCAACTTCGCCTAGATCCTGTTGATCTACTGGCTGAATTCGGCCCAACTAAAACCGTTTATCGATCTCTTATGGATCTCTTATGAATCTCTTATTAAATTCTTGCGGATCTCTTATCAATCTCTTATTGATCTTTCCATAACACTAATACTGGACTGTTGTGACTCGACCCCCTCAACCCCGTCCCATAGGTTGTTGATCAAGCTGAACCTATCTCTACTCCGGACAACTTACGGATCAGCACCGATCTGCTGTCACCTCAGGCTTGCTAGGATTGGGAAGATCTTAAGATCGTCTGCTTTAGTCGGGAGAGTGAACTCATGCAATCAACACCACCTAACTCGTTTCTGGATGAAATCCTCCGCAGTCCCCTCCCTTTTTTGGGGGGAGTCGTTGCAGGGGCGCTCAAACTGAATCTTGATGAAGATCCACTCCGGAGCTGGCTCGAACAACAGGGCTATACCCCTTCTGCCTCATCCCCCCAGTCTGGCGACACTCCCAGCACCCCCAGTGGCCCGCAAAACATCACCATTGAGTAAGCACCTGAATTAAGTACCTGTCTGAGAGTCACTGAATGAGCAACTCCGATCGAGGCTCACCCATCCCCCTCGATCGCGATGATCTGCCTGGTCCACTTGAACTGATCCGGAGGAAGGCCGAGATGTTGCAAAGGGTTAGCACGATCCCAACGGGGATCCAAATAGGGATCCAAACGGGGATCCAAACAAGGATCCCAATAAGGATCCAAGACACCATCCTCTGGGGCATAACGGTTGGGATGGCTGGGTTGGCCGGATCGGGTTTGCTGATGGATACGGCCCAAGCGCAGGATCAGGTGCACCCTCAAGCCGCTAGCCCCTCGATCGAGATCCATCTAGCTCAAGCCAAGCCCGCTCTAGAGGGGAAGACTCTGGATGGAGATGCTCTGCTGCACCAATACAACACCACCCTTCAGGATCTGCCCCCGTTACCCAACCTCCAATTTCGCCAACAGGTCCAAATGTCAGGATCTCAGGAGTTTACCGCAACCCTAGATGTGCTGCTCCGTCAAGATGGCAGTTGGCAAGCCTGGTTAGCTCAAGGCGATCGGATCCGTTTATTAGATTCAGACGATCTGGAATTGGTGGATCAAGCAGATCTCCTGGAACTCTATTCGGTCTACGTGACTGAACCGGATGCCCTGATCCCGCAAGTCGATTTTGATCTCTCTGCTCCTGAGGATCGCTATCGGGTGATCGAGGCCAATCTAGAGCAACTGAATAACAGCTCTGTCCATCATCTAGTGCTTGAGCCTCTCAGCGACGGCCCTTTGCGTGAGCTTTGGCTCGATCCAGAAACCCATTTACCCCAGCGATCCCTCTTGTTTCTCTCTGGTGTCTGGGGCGAAGCCTATGCCTTGATCGAGTTTGCCGCTGTTGAGGATTACTGGTTACCTCAAACCACCCGGATCAACCTGGGTTACGGGTTTTGGACACTGCAAGGGCTATCCCGGCGGGTTCTGCGCGGATCCCTCAGTATTGAGCATCAATATCAGAGCTACCAAATTTTGCCAGAGGGGACTCAGCTTCGGTTCTCGCCTTCCCAGCCTCCTGTTGATCAACCGCCGACCGTCGCTGGAATTCCAACCACTGGCACAACGATCCGGGCTGGCGATGTCCAAGCTTTGGGTCCAAATGCTGAAGGAGTTGAGGAATTTGTGATCGGATTACGCAATCAACAAGATGACACAACGATCTTGGGGGATCAGATCTCAGCCTTTAACCTGACTCGGCCTGCGACTCGGAATGCGTTAACTGAGTTTGACACACTCGCCCTCCTGCCGCTTGGCTCCGATACGCTACCGATCTATCTTTTCCAGTTTGATGCTGAGCGGCCTCTTTCCCCCCTCCAACCCGGCAGAAACCCTGCTGGATCGAACGATCCCAATGAGGTCTTTGAGGTTCGCCCGCCCTCGATCCAACTGTTCTAAATCAAGCGTGATCACGACTGCGTTTCCGATCGAGACGCTAACAGATGGGTGGCTTGGTGATCTGGCCTGCACTCCGTTCAATCTGAACTTGGATCTCGATCGATCGAGGGGGACGTAATCCGATAGGATCCTAGATGGATTCAAAGCAGGAGGAACCCCTGTGACGCTGACCGTTCGTGTAATCACCCCTGATCAAACCGTCTGGGATGCTAGTGCTGAAGAAGTGATCTTGCCTGCCACCTCTGGGCAGTTGGGTATTTTGACCGGCCACGCGCCCTTGTTAACCGCTATCGGGACAGGGGTCATGCGAGTCAAGACGTCTGGCCAATGGTCTGCGATCGCCGTGATGGGTGGGTTTGCTGAAGTCGAAACCAATGAAGTTACGGTGCTTGTGAACCGGGCCGAACGGGGCGAGACAGTGGATCGAAGCGCAGCTCAAACTCTGCAAACGGCAGCAACCGCAACCCTAGAGAAAAGCGACAACAAACAGGAACGGCTCCAAGCCAAACTGGATCAACAACGAGCCACCGCCCTCTTGCAAGCTGCGGATATGATAAGCCGCACCTAGGGTTGTCATCCCGACGCTGAGCCCATTAGCCTAGAATCAAGGCTCAAATCGGCTAGGTATTGAGCAGGGATCGTGAATCTGACATCATTGATCCCCCCTTGCAACCCTTTGGTTGTTCAACTTCTTCACAAACTATCCTCACATTTCTGCTACAGGAGATCACTGCTATGTTTGAGCAGATCCTGTTCCCCATTGATAGCTCCCGCGAGACGAGTCACGCCATTGAGCTGGTTACCAATTTGGCCCAGCAGTACAAGAGTCAGGTGACGATCTTGTCTGTTTTGGATGATAGCCAGGTGGCCGCCAATGAGTTAGAGCAAGCCAGACAAACGATCAACAACTTTCTGACCCAAACCGAATCAGCCCTGAACCAGGTTGGCCTCACCAGAGTCAAGACAGCCTATCAGGAAGGGAAGGTGCCCTTTGTGATCTGCGATGTTGCTGATGAGCTGGGAGTTGATCTGATCGTGATGGGATCGCGTGGAGTTGTCAATGAAAATCAAGATGATAGCGTTAGCAACCGGGTGATTAACCTTGCTCCTTGCCCCGTTCTGGTGGTCCCCTGAGAAGCGGCTGCTCGGACAATCCCCAGCACTAGGATCGTCCAAACACATTCCTACGGGAATCCCCGCGTCTTCAGACCGGGGAGTAGTCAACAGGATCGTTCTAGGTCTGCCTATCTCAGATCGATTTAGGATCAATAAGTCTTGAGAATGAAGGAGGTTAAGCTTGCTTGACAGGGCTGACCTCCTTTATCAGGCATGATCGAGAGACGTAAATGTGTCATACCTTGGATCTCAACTGACCACACTTCTCGTTCAAATGTTGATCCAGAGGGACTGAAGCTGTATTCTTGCCGACGCAGCTCTTGGTAGGTTTTCCCCTGATCGATCGAGACACTCAATACCAAGACTTGGGTTCGACTGACCTGAGTTTCCTCAACCTCCACACTGATCTGGCGCACCGTTTGAGGAGTATCGAACGCCAAAATCAGAGTCTGTTCACCTGGATCAGCCGCGACCCAGCGAGTGCCTCCGGGGCCACGGTGGGTGTCAAAAGCATGTTCAATCGGGTGATCGGCAGCTTCCGAGGTGATCAAGGCCGTAGCAATCTCAGCCACATTGACCTCACCAGACTCAAAGATCGGTTGCTGGGTTGGTTCTTGCTCAAGGATCTTTTTCCGCATCCCGATCTCCCTTAGTGACTACCTATTCACGCCCGCAGGCCCGTTGACCTATTCTATCTGCCTTGTTTGGCCAATCAGGATCGGATCTCCGACTACTTAAGCAGAGATCAAAAACGATCGAACCTTGGCAAACACCTGATCCCGTTCAATATCCAACCCAATCAAATGATCTGACTCCTTCAGCCAGTGTAAATGTTTCTGCTGACTTCCCAACGTTCGATAGATCAACTCAGCACCCAACGGATCCACCACTGAGTCTTGAGGGGATTGTAGGATCAAGGTTGGAGCTTGGATCTGAGGGAGTTCCTGCTTGACCTGTTCGATCAATTCCAAGGCACTCCGAACAGCTGGCAAATTAAAGGTTCGCAAATGAGAGGCTTGCTCAGCAGCGGCACGAGCGATCGGATCATTCACCGCCAGACGTAACCGAGGTACCCAATCCAAAGCGTATCCAATCGAATGCAAATAGTCTTCAGGTTTCAGTAGCCAATACCAATGATGCCGGATCGCTAAAAACGGCGAGAGTAACACGATTCGATCGACTGGAACCTGAGCCGCCAAGTGCAACGCCAAGGGGCATCCCGTTGAAAATCCGATCAACGTAATCCGACTGTAGCGCTGGCAAAGTTTTTCGTAGTGATCCAGAGCGCAATGGTACCATTCTGACCAGGTTGAAGCAGGCATGAGTGGTGTGGGCTGATCATGGCCGGGATAGAGAAAGGCTTGGATCGTCAGCCCCGCCTGATGCAGATGATGAGCCAGCCATTGGAGCTCGTAGATCCCACCCCCCAACCCATGCAAGCAGAGACAGGCTTGATCACGGTAGCGGGATCCTTCTAGAACATAGGGTTGATTGGAAAGCGGTAGGGCAGGGGGATCAAAGACAGACATGATGGGAAAGATTTGATAAGGTAGCCAAATCAGCGGATCGGGTGGAGGGAATCCCTTGAAGGAGCTGGATCGGTGGATCAGAAGATCGAGTCGAGAGAAGCTAGCAGGGCGTGATCATGAAACTAACCGCGAAACCGACCTGTCCTGTCGAAACCACTCTGAGCGTAATCGGCGGACGTTGGAAGGTTTTGATCCTGAAGCAACTGTTTACGGGAGTGCAACGATTTGGTGAACTCCATCGAGCCTTAACCGGAATTTCCCACAAGACCCTCACCCAACAACTGCGCGAGCTCGAAGACGATGGTATCGTGCAACGGCAAGTTTTTCCCCAGATCCCCCCCAGAGTTGACTATTCGCTGACAGAGCTTGGCACCAGTCTGGCTCCGATCCTGGAGGTCATGCACCATTGGGGAGAGCTCCATGCAGATCGGTTTGCCCACAAAACCCCCTTAGCGAAGCAGCAGGAGCATCGGAATCAATTGGATCCCAAGGATCAAGGCACTTAACCCGATCCCAGACCGCTGGATCTGGGCTAGCTCCACTGGGTTTGGATCGGATTGTAAATAAGTTTCTTCTAAGTGTGTATCTGTGTAAAAATCGGCAAGTGGTTGTAAGGCTCAGACCTATAGTGAGGAAAGCCCCTCGGAAGATCTAAAGCAGGGGAGAAACTATTTCAAGGACCTCACTATGTCTCGATTTGAGAACATGATTGTTGTGGTGGATGGCTCAGAAGGTCCTGAGCAAATGGCCAAAACGCTGTTAAGTCTGCCTCTGTTTGCAAATACCAAAGTGACTCTGCTCCATGCCGTCCCATCCCAGATCTCAGCCGACAAGATGCGCGATGAATGGGAGAAAGGGCAGAAATTGCTAGCCTCAAGGTTGGAAGCATTTCCCGCCACCCCAGGGATCTCGGTTGCAACTCAGCTGGTGGAAGGGGATCCTAAGGTCGTTGTCTGCGAAATGGCCGAATCGATGCCGGATTCTCTGATCGTGATCGGCTCCAAAGATCGGAATCGGTTGGCAGCGATCTTGGAAAATTCGGTGAGTCAATATACCTTCCAGGTGTCCTCGTCACCGATGGTGCTGGTCAAAAATGGGATCTATGTCCGTCGGCCCAATCGGATCATGGTGGCCTTAAATGGTAGCCCTGC
>CAZONZ010000173.1:0-8346 GCA_964581005.1 uncultured bacterium | reverse complement strand
CGGATAGAGGGCAATTGACTAGCCCTAAGCGTCTGAGAATCTGGAACCTTCCTGTCTCCAGCCTACCAGAAGTGCTGAAACCTTGAAAGATAGGGAATCCCTGTGTCTTCAGACCGGGGAGTAGTCAATCTAGCGGCCCTACCCTTGAGCAAGCCTCGACACATTTTGAGAATCTGAGAAAAAGGAGGAAAATAGATCTTGTGTTTCCGGAATAAACAAGGTAACCTGGTAAGGCTGTTAGGACATCTAGCCTGGTCTGAGCGGAAGCTTCTACCCTTGATAGGGTTAATAGTGGAAAAAAGGTTAAGGATTACTTTATGATCAACGTTGAGTGATCAGTAATCAAACCAAAGCGATCAGGCTAACTGGATCAAGCCAAAGGATTGAAGCTGGATCACTCGATTGGGCATAGCGGTTTTGAGTCGATTATTAAGGTTGCTGGTACTGATGATGGAGCCTTTCTCTGGCGACTGCCTCGATCTGTTTTACTGCTGCTGTCTTAGCGTTTGGAGTCTCTTGGATTTATGACTGTACGTCTCTACATTGGGAACTTGCCGGAAGAGGTGGATCGCCAAGCCCTGGAGGAGTTGTTCAACTCAGCAGGGGAAGTGATCTCAACGAAGGTGATCCGGGATCGGAAAACGGGCAAGTGTCGGGGGTTTGGGTTTTTAACGGTTGGCTCCGAGGAGCAAGCAGAGCAGTACATCCAAAAGTTCAACGGCCATGAATTTGGCGACAATACGCTTCGGATCGAGATTGCTCAACCTCGCAATAAGGGCGAGAATGCCAAGACAGAAGCCCCGATCAAGGTGGCTGACAAGGTTGAGAAAGCCCATCGAGAGACCGCAGAGCCCATTACCGAAGGGGAAGCACCTGCGGCTGAAGCAACTCCAACCCCAACCCCTACACCCACGAAAAGTAGTAGTGGTGGCGGTGGCGGCGGCAAGAGTAGCAAAAAGCGCAATCGTGGCAACCGCTCTCAAGATCGGGGCGGCGGCTCCTCCTCGTCAGGTGGCGGTGGCGGCACTCAACCGGATCCACGCTGGGCTAGCCAACTCCAACGGATCAAAGAGCAACTTCAGGCAGCAGGTCAACCGTAAAGATCGCCAGGTTAGCCTTAGGATCCAAGAGATCTGACAGATCCTTGAGATCTGGGTGTCTTCCCTTACTATCCTAAGAGCCTAAGAGATGTGAACGATTTTGAGACTTGAGTGTTCTTGAGATCCAAATAGTCTTGAGATCTGAGTCTCCTTGAGATCGGATGGATCTTGAGATCTAAATGCAAGGATCTTCAAGGATCTTCAAGTAACAACTCACCTGGCAACCAATCCTCATCCACGATCTGAATCGATCGAGTCACACTCCCCGACCTAAAGGCACAGGTGGGATCGGGTGAGTGAAAAAAGCGCGCTCAGGCAGAAGAAGGATACCCAAAATTTTTCCAGCGATGGGAGTCACTCAGGTAGCAAGTTCGTAGCACCATAATACTTTCGGCCCCTTGCTTCTAACGGCTCACTCCCTTATTGCCCCACTGGGAAATCGGTTCCTACTCAGGAGTGGAAAAGTTTGTGTCTCAATTCCATTAAGCCTGGATATAGAGATTTAATATGTTACACAAACCACAAAATAGGGTATCCTGAGTTCAGACTGGTAAGCATAAACTCGATCCCTACGTGATCAGTAACACCACCTAAAATTAAGCCATTAATCCAAGCCTCAAGAGCTATCAGCCAATCCAGGAATTGCCCTCAGCCAAATAGCGTAGATAGATCCACCAAACCAAGTATTATTTTCTTCCCTGATTGGGGAACACTGATTGGCATAGCGTTCAAGGATAACATTGTGCATACAGCTGCTTCTTCAAAACGTGATACGATCCAGCGCCTTCTCCAAGCTGATTTTGATACCTTGATCCAGGAAGCAACACGACTTGCAGATGCAGGGGTTCCAGTTGAACCTTTAACTCGATTGATCCACCAACGCGCTGATCAAGCAGTAGCATTCCAAGCTGGATCAGGGTTTAGCTCCTTCATGAGCCAAACGTATTCAAGCTGATCGTGAGTGAAGCCAACTGGGCGGCCTTCTGAGGATGGCGTCAGCATGATCAAGATGGCGAAATTATGGAGCGAGCGGATTGTCTTCAGAGCAAGTTGTGGAACTCTATGGATGCTCATCAGATTTTGCAAGTTGCTAGGGACACAAAGTATTTAACGAAATTTGTCAACATCTTCTTCTCAATCTCATGTTTGACTGGGGCCTCATCGCTGAGACCCCTTATCCCATAGATAGGGAGCTGCAAGCAGACTACGCAGACTATACAAAGATCATGTACATGAATAATAGACGGATGCAGGTAGAGAGAGTCTAGAGGGTAAGATCCACTGGTGTAGGCTAAGTGGGTTGCTCGATCGATGCCTTGAGATCTCAAGATCGGATTGCAAGATCTCAAGATCTCTATGGATCATCGTTTTTTCGGTTGAGCTTCTGCAGCCGCTAGCTCTGCATCCAGAAGGGTTTGACCTGTGGCACTCAGGTAGACATCATCAAGGCTAGGGCGAGATTGGGCAATACTAAAGATCGATAACCCAGCTTGCTCCAGGTTCTGCCGTAGTTGAGGCAGCGTTTCAGTCTCTGGCAAATTCACCACAAGATTCAGCGCGTTACCTTGAGCCGAGTTGATCCCCACACTTTGGACAAACGGGAGATCATGGATCACGCTCTTGGCCTGTTCTGCTTCGTCCTTAGGAGTAAACTCTCGCACCCGTAAGGTGACTCGATCTCCCCCAACTTGATCTTTGAGGTGATTGGGAGTGCCTGTGGCGATCACCGTACCTCGATCAATAATGGCGACCCGATCCGCCAGCATATCGATCTCTTCTAGATAGTGGCTGGTGATCAAAACGGTGATCCCCATCTCTTTGAGTTGGCGCAGAAAGTCCCAGGTGGTCAGACGACTTTGAATATCCAAGCCGACTGTGGGCTCATCCATCACTAGCACTTGGGGCTGATGCAGCAAGCCTGCCGCTAGATCTAAGCGCTTGCGCAAGCCACCGGAATAGGTGCCAATGCGCTGATCAGCTCGATCTTGGAGATCCAAGAGCTTCAGCACAGTAGGGATTCGAGTTTGAGCGAGGGAGCGGGGCATGTGGTAGAGATCGGCCTGTAGTTGCAATAACTCTCGTCCCGTTAAAACTTTATCCAACGCCACCTCTTGAGCGACGTAGCCGATCTGTTGGCGGACAGCGCGAGGATGCTTGATCACGGAGATCCCGCCCACTTCCAACTCGCCTGCATCGGGGCGCATCAGAGTACAGAGGCATTGCAACGTTGTTGTTTTGCCCGCTCCATTGGGTCCCAGGATCCCAAAAATCTCACCGGACTGGACCTCAAAGGATACATCGGCAACCGCCACGGTTGATCCATATCGTTTCTGCAGATGCCGAACTGAAACTGCTGCTGTCATGATGGGCGTCCCCTCTGATGAGTAGGTCTGAGCTGATCACTGGATCCAACTTAGCAATTCTTTGCACACTTGATCGTGATCGGCTCTTGAGCGATGGGTTTGCCCTTGTGATCGAGGCAGCCAGAAGCGAGTTTAGCAGATCGACAACTTCCGATCCGAGTTTGCCCTCGTGATCGGGGACGCTAGACTTAAGCTGACTTCAATTCCCCTGCCACAATGTCCAAACAACTGTTTACTGCGATCCGTGCCAACGATGCCGGACAGGTTGAAGCCTTGTTGGCAAGCGCTGCCCATGTTGATATCAACGTTTCTACCCTTTCTGGTACTCCGATCCAGTTTGCGGCTCGGCAAGGCTCCACAGAGATCGTGGATCTCCTGATCAAGGCTGGCGCTGATCTAGATGCCGGTGGCCATAGTGGTACAGCGTTACTAGATGCCATCGAACAAGGGTATGTTCAGATCGCCCTCAACCTGATTGCCGCAGGTGCCGATCCAACCCGTACAACAGCGTTGCGTGCAGTTCAACCGATTATCCAGGCAGCCGCCCAAGGTTCAGCGGATCTGATCCAAGCCTTGATCGAAGCAGGGGCTGATCCCAATGCACAGGTTCAACAAATAGTTTTGAATCGGCAAGCGATCCGTCGGCAGGCGGTAGAAGGGATGCAAGCTGCATTTGAGGCCATTGAGGACATGGGGGAGATCTTGGAATCTCTAGATACTTTAGATGAAGAAGCGGAGATCTCTAGAAATCAAGTTGGTGAAATTGAAGATCAGCTAGCTCAGATCCAGACAACCTCAACTCAAGTTTTACCCAACCCCATGGCACCAGATGTGGCGATCGATTCGTTCCCGTTGGTCATTGCTGCTCGCTCAGGTCATGCAGATGCTGTCGCGGCCTTGTTGGAGGCAGGAGCTGATCCGAACCGCAAAGACGGTGAAGGGCTATCAGCTTATGACTGGGCGGTTCGTCAGCAAGATCAACCCGTCTTGGCTGTGCTGCGCCAATTTGGGATCACAGAACCCCACATCGATCGAGATGAGCACCTCTTGCAGGCAGCTGAGCAAGGCGCTGTTGAAGGGGTGCGGAAATGTTTATCTCAAAAGGCAAACGTGAATGCACGGGATCATCGCCGCAAAACACGGGATCGGACGCCCTTAATGCTGGCCTCAATCGCTGGATCAACCGATATCGTTGAAATCTTGCTGGCTGCAGGCGCAGATCCTGAGCTGACAGATCAAGGCCCCCAGTCTCAACCTATACCCAAACATTTGTTGAATAATCTGGATTTAGAGTCAATCCAGACAATGGGCTACACCCTTGGCCGAACGGCTTTGATGTATGCCGCAGCAGCTGGACAGGTGGAGATCATGAATCAATTTATCCAAGCTGGGGTCGCTATTGATCAACAGGACGAAGGAGGTTACACCGCTCTAACCCTTGCGACTGAACACCGTCATTTCGCCGTCGTTCAATGTTTAGTTGAAGCTGGAGCTAATGTTGATCTCCCTTTGATCTATGGCGATACTCCTCTACTACTGGCTTGTGAACAGGGTGATGTTGAGATTGGCAACTATTTACTCACCCACGGAGCGGATCCGAAGCATACCAATCGGGAAGGCGAAACAGCTCTAATGAAAGCCGCGATGGTAGGTAGTCTTCCTCTGATCCAGAGTTTGATCGAGCACAGAGTTGATGTCAATGCAATCTCAAACGATGGCCAGACGGCGATTGCGCTTGCCGCAGATGCTAGTCATGAAGTGCAGATCATTGAAACGGCTCGAACTGCTCCCTCTAGCATTCAACTCTATCGGGGAGATGGCACCCATTGGGAATGGCAACCTTTGTCTGGAGATCAGATCATTCCTATCATCGAAGCCCTATTGCAGGCTGGCGCAGATCCTAATCTACCCAATTGCCATCAAACTCCTCTGATCGCAGCAGCTCGCAATCGCCAGATCCATGTGATCGAGGTTTTGCTGGCTGCCGGAGCCCGTTTAGATGTCTGCAACCGAGATCGGGATACAGCCATCTCGATCGCTCACCTTTACCAGCACCAGGATGTTCTAAATTTTCTGCGCACGTACACGGGTACTGATCTGAGTGAATTTGAGTTACCGGATGAAGAGGATAAACCAGACGAGGATCGGTGGGGAGAAGAGCTCTCTCAACCTGATTTTAGCCAAGCAGCCCAGCAACCAAGCTATCTAGCCGCCGTGCAAGAGCTTGCTCAGATCTGTGGATCCAGCCCAACTCCGGTTGAACAGGTTCCTGGCCTATTCTCGATCCATGTCAACAGTAAGCGTCAGGCCGAGATCCATATCGAGGAACTTCAACGCCAGTTTTTAGAGCAGGGCTGTTTCGTCTATGAGTCGGATCATGTTCTACAGGGACCAGAGAAACTCTTCATTCTCCCCACAACCGATAAATATGACGTGATCGCCTTGCATCAAACCAATGGCTGCAATTATGGCATTGGTCCTGGTTATGTGGTTGAGTGGCTCAAGCAACTTGAAGCAGAACAGCCTTTTATCCTGACCTGTATTGCCCACGATACCTTGAGTGGTCGGTTCTTGACCCTGATCCAGGATCCAGAAGGGTTAGCTGAGCAGATGGTTGAGTTTTGTCCTGACCTTGTTGATCAAGGGTGTGGATCGGTTGAAGTGTTGGCGGAAGATCTAGCGGCTAACGATAGCTTGTTTTTTTGGTGGGATTGAGAGGTGGTGGGATCGAGAGTGTTGCTTGAGGATCAGTTGAGGGGGTAAGCCTCCGTTAGACTGGGATCAGGCTATTGTGCTGTTGTGTAGCTGCTGCAGCCTGGATCTGCGGCTTGAATCTGGAGGCGGAGAGCGTCTTCACGCGGATCGGCATTCGCAACCCCATCCATTTGTGACTGAGGAGAGAATCGGTGAGTCAGTTTTTGTTTGTTGGATCCACGGAACCCTATAGCGGTAAGTCGGCTGCGATCTTGGGCTTGGCGTATCATCTGCGTCAACAAGGAATGCGAGTTGCTTATGGTAAACCGATCTCGTCATGTTTAGAAGATCAGTGCGGTGAGGATGGGGCGGATCTTGATACGAAGTTCATCTCAGAAGCCCTCGATCTCAATCCCAAAGACATTCCACCGATCGTCTTGCAGCTGAATGAAGCCAACTTGTTCAAGCAAATGGCCGATCCAGAGGCTAAAACTTACGCGGAACGGCTGCAAGATTACCACTCTTACACCCAGGCGGACTTGGTGCTGCTCGAAGGTCCCGGCGATCTGCACGAAGGTGAGCTTTTTCACCTCTCCCTCTTAGAAATGGCTGAAACCCTCAATGCTGATGTCTTACTCCTCTGTCGCTACCATTCTGCTCTGGTGGTCGAAGCCTTACTTGGAGCTCGCCGCAAACTCCAGGATCGTCTTGCTGGAGTCTTACTCAACGATGTCAAAACTGATCAACAAGACCAAGTGGAAGCATCCATCGTGCCCTTTCTTGAAGCCCAAGGCATTCCCGTGTTAGGCATTCTCCCCTCTAACCGGATCTTGCGGAGTATTGGGGTTGGCGAACTGGCTAAGGAGCTGGAGGCTGAGGTGCTGTGCTGTGTTGATCGGCTGGATTCGATGGTTGAGGATTTCGCCGTTGGAGCCATGAATGTGAACTCCGCCCTCAAATACTTCCGCAAGTCTGAGCACAAAGCCGTGATCACCGGAGGCGATCGAACTGACATCCAGCTGGCCGCTCTGGAAACCTCGACGCTTTGCTTGATCCTGACCGGAAAACATCCCCTCGATCCCCAGATTAAGAACCGAGCCGAAGATCTGGAAGTGCCGATCCTGTCGGTGGATCTCGATACCTTCTCAACGATCGAGCGGATCGAGCGAGTATTTGGTCAAGTCCGCCTGCATGAAACGGTCAAGGTGCGCTCTATTCAGGATCTAATGTCACGAAACTTTGACTTTCCCAGATTTTATCGCCGCATTGGCCAAACACAACCCCTAGCGTCTGCCTCAGCCTCCTGATCCGGGCAAATTTACTGACGCTATTTCTAGTGATTAAATTCTGATCAATTTCGCTCAAAGCACCATGACTAGTGCTTCAGTTTCTTGGCTAGCTATTGATGCTTTTTTCTAGTGTCAAAGCAGAAGAGCAAGCAACATTTGAGTCTGCTAAAAAACGCAGAGAGGTTGCCCCAAGATGGCCTAGGAGCTAGAAGGAGCTTGTAAGATCAAATCATTCATCACCTCAACACACCACTCCTCCCCCAGCTCACTCTGGGGGTTTTTTGTTTCAGATCCTAGAAGTTCATCGAATGTCCCAGAGGTTCATCGAAAGCCCACATTCGATCAGTACTGCGATCCGAAGGGCACTCAGAAACGATCAATGGTTAAATAAGAAGGCCCACCTCACACCCCAACGACCATTTTGATCACTGCTGTATCGGATCCGAATGAATTTGCAATATTTACCGATGGGGGTTGCTCCCCAAACCCTGGACCAGGCGGATGGGGGTTTGTCTTGGTCCAAGCGGATCAATGGGTCGCCGAGCGTTGTGGTGGTGAGTGGTCAACAACCAACAACCGGATGGAATTGATCGCCCTAATCCGAGCCTTAGAGTACTATCGGGACGAGTTAGCCCCTGATCCACTCACGATCTATGCGGACTCCAACCTCTGTGTCCAAACCTACAATCAATGGATGCAGGCATGGGAGGCCAAAGGCTGGCGGCGAAAGACAGGTCCAGTCGAAAATCTCGATCTGGTACAACAGCTCGCAGCTCTCAAGCGAGAATGTCCACAGGTCAAGGTGAATTGGATCAAGGCACACGCAGGTTTCAAGTGGAATGAGTATGCTGATCAGCTTGTGCAACGGGGTCGGGCTGATCTTCAGAACCAGGGCTGATC
>CAZONZ010000172.1:0-8358 GCA_964581005.1 uncultured bacterium | reverse complement strand
CCCGCCGCCCGTCCTAGCAAGACTGCCTCCAACTCCGCCGCCAACCGCGACCCCGATCCCAACAGTGCCCCCAACCGCGATCCCAACCGCAACCCCGATGCCACTGATCACAATGCTTCAGATCCCTGTTGCTACAACCTTGACAGGAGGCGTCAATCAGTTTGTGGTGACACCTGGGTTTACAGACGATCCACCACCGACATTGTCTGTAGAGGGATTTACGTTGCGTGGATTGGCCTTTTCAGGATCCACCCTCTACCCGATCCAGTTCAATGCTTTTGGTGGAGAAAATACATTAGATGTGGCTGCTGGCACGATCATCACCTTCAGCGAACCCCTTCCTGAGAATGCAGTCGTGACCCTAACAGACTTCAATGGAATTGTCTTGCAAACCCTGGAGCCGATCATTCCCTAGCCCAACTTGATCCCAATGGATCTGAAGTACTCTGACAATGATCCTGAGGAACTCTGAAGGTCCTGACGATCGCCTAAGGGTTAGAGATCTCAAACACCGTGAAGCCTCTAGCCTGGATACGCTTATCCCTCTGTTCCCCTAACCATCGCTGAGATCACCCATCACCGGATCGCGTAGGAGTCTACCATGTTGAGAGATCACCCCTCAGAGCTAACCCCTGATCCCCGATTAGATCCATCCCAAGATCGATCTCCCAACCCCACTCCGCCCCAGTCCAGAGGGATTTGGCCCCTACTGCAATTGATCCTAAGCCGGATCACTCCCTATCCCTTGGTGCTGACGTTCCTGATCTCAGCCTGCAGCAACGGTGGTGGCAGCAACCCAACTACGGTTCAAGCTCTTCCGCCTCCTGCCCAAGCCCCGACTCAGATCCCCAACCCAGCTGCGACAGCTTCTCCCCCAGAGTCCACAGCTCCCACCCCAGATCCCAATAGTCCTACGCCAGATCCCAATAGCCCCGCGCCGGATCCCAACAGTCCTACGCCAGATCCCAATAGCCCCGCGCCGGATCCCAGTAGTCCTACGCCGGATCCCAATAGCCCCACTCCTGCCGATCCGGCTGCACCTCTCCCTAGCCCTACTCCAACGGGTGAAGGAGATCTGCCCACCCCTACTCCATCCTCAATTTCGTCTCCTGATCCCGGCAGTACTCCTAGCCCAATCCCCACTTCAACGGCAACTCCCTCCCCCGATCCTAGTAGCACCCCCGATTCAACCCCTACGCCTGACCTACAGCCCACGCCTTTATCCACTCCCTCCGATCCGCCGACTTCAGCTAGCCTCAGCTTTCCTGAATCGGTGATCCTTACAGGCGGCTTTCATCAAATCGAGATCACTCCTGCTCTATCTGATCCAACCTCTCACCTGCAGCTTGGCAACCATACGCTCACAGGATTAAGGGTTGAAGGATCCACCGTCTTCATTATTCCTTTTGGTCGCTTTACAGGATCCAACTCTCTAGCCATCCCTGCTGGCACTGAGCTCAATCTTGATCAACCTCTGACCTCAGATCAACGGGCAACCATAAGAGATATCTATGGAAATATTCAACAGATCCTGCAGCCTAGTGGATCGGATCCTAGTCTTCAATTGACGCTTCCTCCCGATCAGATCAGCCGCTACTACGACGGGGATCCTGAGCAGGTTCTCCCCACCGATGCTGGAATCATTTTTGGGATGGCTCAAGGGATCCAAAATCCAAATGACTTATTCAACTATGTCAACGATGTCTTACAGATCCCAGCCGCTTTTGCTGCAGCAGGGATCCCCTTAGACTTCACGATCGATAGTGTGATCTCAGCTAACCAGGATCCTCAACTCGTCTCGGACTTTGATGGGGATGGGGATCGTGCGGATGTGGAGGATGCTCTGGTTCTGTTTGCAATGAGTCAACGGCTCAACACAATTCCTCTGATTGAAACCTTCTGTAGTCAGGTTGCCCAGATCCCTTGTCCCATTGTGCCTGGAACGGTGATCCCTGGTCCTGGAGCGACACCTTTCCCCTCGTTCCCAGGAATTCTCAAATTTGAAGCTTCTTTGTACATTGCTGGTGAAGGATCCCAGGTACCCAATCCTGGTCCTGTGGCTCCTTTCCAACCCATTGCCGTGGTTCAGGTTGAACGGATCGACGGCTCGGATGGTCTAGTTAGTGCTCAGATTGATCTCAACTCATCTGATCCAGGTACCGCCACTGGAGGGAGCCCTGCAGCAGTCACCACAGACTACGACAACACGATCTTTCCGATCACCGTTCAATTCGCGGATGGGGATACAACCCCGCAAGCTGTATCGATCCCGGTTCAAGCTGACGAACTGCCTGAGTTGGATGAAACGATCAATCTCGTTATTGTGCCGGGTAGTGCTACAGGTGGAGCCACGATCGGGCCTGTAGCGTCAACTACTCTAACGCTGTTGAATGATGACGGTGGTTTTGTCGTCAACAGTGTGCTAGACGAAGTGGATCTAGCGATTGGGAACGGAGTGTGCGCAACTGCTTCAAGTGTTTGTACGTTGCGGGCTGCAATCCAGGAAGCCAATGCTCAACCTGGCACACAAACCATCACCTTTGATCCCGACACTACAAATGGGATCCCAATTCAACTCTCTTTGGCTGGAGCAGACGAAGATCAAAGCGCGACAGGTGATCTCGACATTCGAGAGGATTTGACGATTATCGCTAACGGATCGGCCAACACGATCATCGATGGTGGAAGCATTGATCGGATCTTTGATCTCAATCCAGGAGGAGTGGTCACTACAGTATCGATGTCAGGGATGACATTACGTGGCGGTGCTCCAGCTTCTACAGGAGGTGCGATCTTAAACCGAGCTGGGAGTGATCTGACGGCGGATGACTTGATCATTACCAATAACTCCTCTGCCAGCGGAGGTGGGGTTCGTAATGATGGCAGTTTCAGCTTGAGTAACAGCTCAGTGATCGCTAACTTTGTGACGCCTTTGGGTGGT
This sequence comes from uncultured bacterium, assembly GCA_964581005.1. Classification (GTDB taxonomy): domain Bacteria; phylum Cyanobacteriota; class Cyanobacteriia; order Thermostichales; family Thermostichaceae; genus CAZONZ01. The sequence goes on along the minus strand of CAZONZ010000172.1, from coordinate 5,417 downwards.
TTTGACGGAGGAGGCATTAACAATACTGGCGATCTGATCTTGAACACTGTGGTCATCAATAACAACACAGCGCCTCAGTTTGGGGGAGGGATTGCGACCACTGGATCCCTGATCATGACTGATAGTACTCTTTCAAACAACACTGCTAGTGGTGGTGGTGCGTTATATATTGAGCAAACGCGAGCCCCTGTTACGGTTGATCTGATTCATACGGATGTGGGGAGTAATGTGCCCAGTACTGGGGATGGGGGGGAATCAAAGCAGTCGGCACTGTGATCCTGAATCTGAATGGGGGATCGTTTCAAAGTAATACAGCAGCTGGAGATGGAGGCGGCCTCTTTGTTGAGCCAACGGTTAATCTCACACCTCAAGGAATTCCACCGATTGGAATTGCGATCGTTGATGGAATTTCTTTCTTTGATAATTTACCCAATAACATTAACAGTATTCCTATTCCTGTGATCACAATAACTGCCACCGATCCAAATGCAAACGAAGAGGGGCTAGATCCAGGTCAGTTCACTATTACCCTTGATCAAGCTGCTGCAGCTGATCTGGACGTGGCTTACATGGTTGATGGAAGTGCAACAGATCCTGACGATTTTACGGCTAGCCCTCTTCTGACAGGAACCATTCTGATTCCAGCAGGTGAGACAGACATCACGATCGATATTATACCTGTGGATGATGGAGATATTGAAGGTTCTGAAGATGTGGTTCTGACTCTACAAGATGGAGCAAGCTACGATCTGGGGACGCCAATAGATGCAACAGTGACCATTGCCGATAATGATTTTTCTATCCCCCCCGTGATCACCTTGCCAGGTCCAGGTCTGACCTATGTGCAAGGAGATCCAGCTACAATCATTGATGACACAGCAGAGGTTGCGGATGCTGATTCACTTGACTTTGACACAGGCAGTTTAACGGTTCAGATCACTGCTGGAGCCGATCCAAGTGCGGATATTCTTGATATTGAGAGTCAAGGGACTGGGCCAGGAGAGATTGAGTTTGACGGAACTACGGTCAGTTTTGAAGGGGTTGCGATTGGGACAGTGAGTGGGGGATCGGGAGGGACTCCTCTGATCGTGAACTTCTCAGGATCTGCAGCGACCCAACTGGCCGTTGAAGCCCTGGTTCAATCAATTACCTTTGAGTCAACCTCAGCCACCGCAGGGGATCGAACTGTCAGCTTCCAACTTGACGATGGCGATGGTGAAGTGAGTGATCCTGCGACTCAAACTGTAACCCTCAGCCTTGCAGCCTTACCTGTGATCAATATTACCGCAACGGATCCTGATGCTGATGAAACAGGTTCAGATGATGGAACCTTTACAGTAACCCGAACCGATACGGTAGGGGATCTGACAGTCAACTACTCTATAGGTGGGACTGCTGCAAACGATGGGAGTGATTTCGTCCCCGTCTTAAGCGGAACGATCACGATCTTGGATGGAGCAACAGATGTCGTGTTCGTAATTACGCCGGTGGATGATACGGATATTGAGGGGGATGAAACGGTTGTACTGGATCTCACAGCAGATCCAACCTATCAGCTGGGGACTTCACTGTCTGCAACGGTGACGATCGTTGATAATGATGTAAATGCACCGCCAGTTCTCACCTTGCCTGGTCCAGCCTTGAACTACATTCAGGGTTCTCCCCCTATCGTCATTGATCCTACATCCACCGTCACGGATGATTCACTTGACTTCAATACAGGCAGCTTAACCGTCGAGATCAATCCTGCTGTAGATCCTGCTGAAGATACTTTGAGTATTGAAGATCAAGGAACTGGCGTGGGACAGATCGGGTTTGACGGAACCTTGGTCACGTTTGCAGGCAATCTGATCGGAACGGCTAGTGGAGGATCCGGTGGGGTGCCCCTGTCGATCAGTTTTACCACTGCTGACGCAACCTTGGCAGCAGCTGAAGCACTGGTTCGAGCGATCACGTTTGAGTCCAATTCTGGGATCTTTGCAGATCGGGCTCTTAACTTCCAGCTGGAGGATGGGGATGGCGGGATCGGGACAGCCACTCAAACCGTAACTCTTACTTCAGGTTTGATCGTCACCAATACGAATGACTCCGGTCCTGGATCCCTGCGAGATGCGATTACATTGGCAAGCACCTTAGGGATACCGAACACGATCTCCTTTGCAATACCTAACCCCGGCCCCCACCTGATTGCAGTCACATCGGGAGCGCTCCCCCCGATCCCAGCTTCGGTCGTACTAGATGCCACCACCCAGCCTGGAACCGATTGTGCCGCCGGATCTCTTCAAGTCGTGATCGATGGCAGCAGCCTAGGGACCGGAAGTGGTCTGTCGCTTCAGCAGGGGAATACAGCAGTCCAAGGTTTTGTAATCCAGAATTTCCCCGACAACGGCATCTTGATCGATACTGCAGCTGACAATAACGTCATCACCTGTAACTTTATTGGTGTACAAGCGGACGGGATCACAGCGGCTGGAAACGGTACAGGGATCCGGATTGATGGTCAACAATTCAATATGATCGGAGGGATTGTTCCTGAAGATCGGAATGTGATCTCAGGCAATCTCAATCATGGGATTCAGATCACTGGGGTTGGAGCAAGTAACAACACGATCCAAGGCAATTTCATCGGCACAGATCTCACGGGTTCAGGAGCTATTCCGAATGCGGTTCATGGGATCTTTCTAGAGTCAGGGAACGGAGATGTGATTGGATCTACGAATAGCGGCACAGCTTGCGACAATGGCTGTAATCTTATTTCTGGGAATACAGGTGGGGCAGGCATTCAGATTGATCAAACCACGACAAGTTCAATCACCATCTTAGGGAATTATATCGGTACTGACCTGGCAGGGGATCCAACCCTAGGCAATGACATTGGGATTGCCATCATCGGTGCGAGTGGGAATGCGATCGGTGCAGACACTCCAGGTCAAGGCAATCGGATCCAGGGAAATATCGAAGAAGGAATTAGGATCATCGGCGAGTCGGCAATTAGTAATCAGATCCTGGGCAACTCAATTGTTGAGAACGGAACTTTGGGGATTGATCTGGGATCGCAGTTTGGGCTAGTTCCTGATGGGGTGACGTCGAATGACCTAGCGGATTTAGACTCTGGTCCCAACAGTCTCCAAAACTTTCCTGGTTTAAGCCTTGCCGATCCAGACACCGATCGGATCACTGGCTCCCTGAACAGTGCTCCGGATACCGATTTTCGTATCCAGTTTTTTGCTAATTCCTCCTGTGATCCTTCTGGTCACGGTGAAGGCGATCAATATTTAGGTGCAATCGATGTCACCACAGATACATCAGGCTTTGTCTTGTTCGATTCGGATGTGGATCCAGGAACAGGAATTGCTGACTTTGCCGCTGGAGAAGCTATTACAGCTACTGCAACCCGATTAGATGTTCCGCTTAACACCTCTGAATTTTCAAGTTGTTTAACCGCGATCCCTGGAGGAAGTCCAATAGTTGATACCATTGCTGATGATCCTGATGCCAATATTGGGGATGGTCTTTGTCAGACAGCCCTAGGGGAATGCTCATTGCGAGCTGCGATCCAGGAATCTAATACCATTCCTGGAAAGGTCATCACTTTTGATCCGCTGCTTAATGGAGAAACAATCCTGTTGACGACAACAGGTAGCGGCGAGGATTTAGCCAATACAGGTGATCTCGATATTAGAGTTGATATGACGATCCAAGGTAATGGAGAGTTGAACACGATCATCAATGGTAATGGTATCGATCGAGTATTTCATGTGGTAGATCCTGGGTTAGGTTCAGTTACCATCTCGGATCTGACTATTTCCGGTGGAGATACTACTAGTGAAGGAACTAGTGGGGGTGGGATCTATAATCAAGGGGGACTTACTAATCTCAGTCTTTTTAATGTGGTAGTGCAGGGAAATACTGCAGACACTGGAGGAGGGATCTGGAATGAAGGTGTGCTCACCCTCGAAGACGTTCAAGTCAGTAGTAATACTGCAGTTGGTTCTACAGGTGGAGGAATCTCTAACACTGGAGATCTGATTGCTATCAGGGGCGTAATCAATAATAATGCAGCTGATGGAGGTGTTGGAGGAGGCATTTACTCGCTTGGCAATGTAGATCTAGATAACACGATCATTGATCTGAACATTGCAAATTTGGGTGGGGGAATTTTTAATGATGATGGTGGAGAAGCTACGCTCCAAAATGCTGCGGTTGTTTCACGGAACACTGCTATTGATAGTGGCGGTGGGATCTACAATTTCGGAGTAGGAAGTTTGGTTGAGATTGAGGATAGTAGCCAGATTATTGACAATCAAGCTGAAGTGGATGGAGGTGGGATCAAAAATCGTGATCAAGCTGTGCTGGTGATCCGAGATAGCACTCTGATTAATAACAATGAATCTACATCTGGAAGCGGCGGTGGTCTTTTCAATGGGGATGCCAGTGTCACTCTGCTTAGCGGCACCGCAATCACCAATAATAGGGCCTTGAACATGCATGGTGGTGGGATCTTCCACACGGGATCTTTCGGATCGTTGCAGATTGAGGACACCACAATTGCTAATAATCTAGCTAATGCTGGTGGTGGAGTCTGGATTGAGGGAGTCAATACGACGATTGATCACAGCACTGTGGCTCGAAATCAAGCTGATGTCTTAGATGGTGGCGGTCTTTATGTGATCTCAAACCTGAGTCTCTTGAATAGCACGATCGCAGATAACGTCAGTGCTGATCGGGGGGGTGGGATCTTTGTGGCAGGTACAGGTACAGTCGATCTTAGCTTTACCTCAATTGGATTTAATGTTTCAACCAATACAGGCGGAGGAGTCTATAACAATGACGGCGGAACGGTTGCAGCTAGAGGTGCTCTGATCGCTGAAAATAGTGGTCTATTGGTGGGCCAGGACTTCAGAGGGCCTCTGGAATCTTCAGACTTCAACCTACTAGGAACGTCGCTAGGTCTGACTGTGATTGACATAATCCCGATCGTGGGTGATCTCCTCGACGGAAATGCTGATCTGCAGCCTCTGACCCATAATGGTGGGCTAACGGAAACTCTTGGACTAGGGCTTTCTAGCGACGCCATCGATGGAGTGCTTCCAGGTGAATGCACCGATCTCTCAGGCAATCCTGTAGACACAGATCAACGAGGAGTTGGGCGGCCTCAAGGAACAAGCTGTGATATCGGATCCTTTGAGCATCAGTAGCGTCCTTAGGGATCCTCGACTGGCCGTGATCGCGGGATCCCTAGCGCGGGTGAAACCACAGATTTTATCTCGATCAAAGCTTCGATCATATCCCTACCTCACAGGGGACTCCATCCCTTACCTTGAGCCTTTGTTTCAGCCTCTGGGGTTGATCAATGGAATCGTTGACGCTCTCCCTCTGACCCTGCGGGTACAGAGAGGAGATTCTTAGGTCGATGG
>CAZONZ010000171.1:0-8402 GCA_964581005.1 uncultured bacterium | reverse complement strand
AAGGATCCACGCTGATCAGTCAACGCTTGCGACAGCTTCACGAGTCTGCAGAACAGTAACTCTGCAGAACAGTAATTTGTCTTATCCTCGTCTTATCCTCGATCCTCTTGCGCCTTCTGAGCCAGATCCACGATCGTATCAAACCGAAACCCATCTGCAAGTTCCTGCAGCGACTGCGTTAACCGTGGATCTGTCGTGGGGAGCTGCTGGAACAATTGGATTGTCCATTCTGTATCTGCTTGAGACGCAGCTTGATACAGTTGGGTTAACCATTCCTCTGACATTTGTTTGAGTCCTGCCACGATCGAATCCACAGTCCACTCAGTTAAAAGTGATGCTCCAACACCCTGATCCTCAGCCCCCATTGAAGCCTCTAGAGCATTCGATTGATCAGAATTAAAACAAGCTTGGTAAAGATACTGAACACCGAGATGCTGGGCGATCTTATCAAACAGAACTCCCTCTCGAACGGGTTTAGCCACCAGATCATCACAGCCTGCGGCCAAAATTGGATCCCGTTCATGGTCAAACGTACTGGTGGTCAAAGCAATGATCACAGGTAGGTTAGCTTGACTCTGGGCCTTGATCTGCTGGGTCGCTGCATAGCCATCCATCTCCGGCATATTCATATCCATCCAGATCAGATTAGGAGCCCAGCTTGCAGCTAGATCCACAGCCTCCTGCCCACCTTGAGCCGATCGGACTTCAAATCCAACATTTTGGAGCAGGTTAATCAAAAAGATCCGTTCATCCTCTTGATCATCAACGACTAGGATCCGGAAACTTGGCTGATCCGGTGCTAAGCCGATGGGGAAAATCGAGTCCGAGGAGGAGACATGTGCAGCATCCGCAGGTTGGAACGGGATAGTAAATCGGAAACAGGATCCCTGACCCACTTGACTGGAAAGTGTCAATTCTCCGCCCAACAAACGCACCAGTTCATAGCTAATGCTCAGCCCCAAGCCTGTTCCCATTTTTGATCGCAGCCCACTTTGAGTCTGTTGAAACGGTTGAAAGAGGATCGCTTGATCTTCAGGTGCGATCCCTTCCCCTGTATCCTCAACTTCAAACTGGATCTGGTGAGCTGATGCATCTTGTAGAGCCTTAGGATCCTGAAGAGTCTCTGCATCTTGAACTCGAACTCGTAAACGGATCTCGCCAACCTGAGTAAACTTGAGGGCATTATCCAGAAGATTGATCAAAATCTGGCGCAGCTTGGGCTCATCTCCAGCCACATATTCGGGCAAACTTGGATCGAGATCCAAGACTAACTGTAACTGCTTTGCCTTAACTTGAGAGATCAATAAAGCCTCAACCGTCTGGAAAAATAACGATAACTCGAAAGGAGCACACTGAAATACCATTTGACCCGCTTCGATCTTAGAGAGATCCAGAACCGCATTGATCAGACTTAACAAATGTTCTCCACTGCGGTTAATGATCCTGAGTGATTCCGCCTGAGGTGCTGTCAAATTGGGATCTCTAGCTAACAATTGGCAATGGCCTAAAATTGCATTCAAGGGCGATCGAAGTTCATGATTCATGTTAGCTAGAAAGATCGTTTTGGATTGACTTGCCTTTTCCGCAACGTCTTTCGCTTGCCGAAGCTGACCGGCCAACTGTTGCAGCCTCAGATGCAAGTTAACACGAGTCAACACTTCTTCCATATAAAAAGGTTTCGTGATGTAATCCACTCCACCCACTTCAAACCCTTTAAGCTTATCTTCAATATCGTCCAAGGCGCTGATAAAGATCACCGGGATTTCATGAGTCCGATCATCTGCTTTGAGTTGCTCACAGATCTCATATCCTGACAATCCTGGCATCCGAATATCTAGCAAAATCAGATCCGGTTGGATCGATTGGGCCACTCGCAAGGCCACATCCCCATTGATCGCAGGCCGAACTTTATGCCCATGCTGGGTCAACATAGAGGACAAGACATTCAAATTCGTGGGATTATCGTCCACGATCAGAATGTCAGAGGATTCAATCAGGCTAGAAGGGAACATCATGCCGGGATCTCCTGCTGCACGAGGGCTTGGAGTTGGTCAAAACGGTAACTACTGACTAGTTTATCTAATGCATCTGCTAATTTCGGATCTTGAGCTCGAATTTTCATCAGAACTTGGCTAGTTAATTCCATATCAATCTGCAGCACAGCATCATGTAACTCTGCGATCCATTCGGCAGGAAGATGCGCTAGATCAGCGGGTGTTAACGACTGCTCGGAAAGGCTGGATGATTCTGGCTCTAACTGCTGATCTTCGTAGATAAACTCAATACCCAAGTGTTCCTTGATCTTGTCAAAAATGACAGACTCGCGGAATGGTTTAGCAACAAAATCATCACAGCCTGCCGAAAGCACTAAGGTTCGCTCATGTTCCAATACACTTGCTGTCAAGGCAATGATCACGGTCGCTTGGCCTTTTACAGTGGATTTAATATGACGAGTGGCAGTATATCCATCAACTCTTGGCATTCGCATATCCATCCAGATTAAGTGGGGTTCCCACTGTTCCCAACTATCGATCGCTTCCTGCCCATCACTTGCCATTTGCGCTTCAAAGCCAACCGTCCGCAACAAATTCATCAATAAGGTCCGATTTTCTAACTTATCATCCACCACCAACATCCGAGGAGAGCTATAGCCAGGTGCAATTCCAATCACTCGCCGAACCGATCGAGCCGATCCAACCTCATCCGGTGCCGCCAGCTTTAAGCTAACTTCAAACCGAAATAAGGATCCATGACCGGGCTGACTGCTCACGTTAATGTCCCCCCCCATCATCCGCACAAACTGACGGCTGATCGTTAGCCCCAAGCCAGTACCATCTTGCCCTTTGAGACCACTTTCGGTTTGGACAAATGGTTGGAACAATTTGGCCAATTCTGCAGGCGCGATCCCTACTCCTGTATCTTCAACCTCAACCTGTAAACGGGGCTCAGTCTCAGCATCTTGGCAGCCCATCCGCAACACAACTCCTCCCTCTTCAGTGTATTTGATCGCATTCGTAAGGAGATTGATCAACACCTGTCGTAGCTTACCTTCGTCCCCGATCACATACTGGGGCACATTCACATCAATCTCAAAGAGGAGTTGTAACTGCTTGGCTTGAGCACGAGTTTGCACCATCTCTTCTAAGCTTTGGATCATCCGATGAAAATCAAATGGATCCTCATATAAAACAGTTCGCCCTGCTTCGATCTTGGAAACTTCTAACACATCATTAATCAGTCCCAGCAAATGTTCACCACTACGATTGATAATTCCAAGGTATTCTTGCTGCTGTTCGGTTAACCCAGGATCACGGGTCATTAGCTGACTAAATCCAAGGATCGCATTTAAGGGAGTCCGGAGTTCGTGACTCATGTTGGCTAGAAATGCACTTTTAGCTCGATTGGCAGATTCTGCAGTTTCCTTCGATTCTTGCAGAGCTAACTCAGCCTGTTTCTGATCCGTAATGTCAATCCCGATCAAAAGCACACACATTTCCTCATTCTCCGGCAGTTGTAAAGGTCGCTTGACCCATTGCACCCAATGTTCTTTCCCTTGAGGATCAATCTCAATCTGGATCGGGATCCTCAGTTCCTCACCTGTGCGCAGAACATATTCATCTTCTTCGCAAAACATCTGCCAGCGCTCTTGTGGGAACCGTGTCAACTCATCTCGACCAATCACTTTCGGGATCGGAATATTAGGATAGAAGAAATCTGCATAAGCTCGGTTCACCAACTCAACACAATGATTTTGATTCCGAACTACAATTAGATCAGGAACTGTATCAATTAAGCGATGCAGAAACTCCCATTGCTCTTGAAACGCTTGCTCAGAATGCTTACGAGCAGTAATATCCTCAACAAAGCCTTCATAATATAGAATAGTTCCCTCAGTATCTCGGACGACTCTAGCATTTTCAGAGATCCAGATCTTTTTGCCATCTTTACGGTGGATTTCAGACTCAAAATGGGACAAATATCCTAGAGATTGGAGCATATGAATAAAGTGTTGCCGTTGATCTGGATCAACATATAGCTGGGCCTGAATATCTTTGAGGCTCTCGATCAAATCTGCAGATGAGGAATAACCATAGATCTGCGCCAGTGCTGGATTGGCACTCAGGTAATGTCCCTCTGGTGTCGTTTGAAAGATCCCGATTGTGGCATTCTCAAAGATCGACTGATATTTGCCAGCTGTTTCAGTCAATGCAGCTTCTGTTCGCCGTCGCTCCTCGATCTCAGTTTGCAATTGGTGGGTGACCTGTTCTAGTTGCTGGGATTTGTGCTGCAATTGCTCAGCGGTGTGGATCCACTGCGAGATTTCACTTAATAGATCAACGATGGCAGGGGCTTGGATCTGAAGTTGTAGATGATCTTTGGCTCCCAACCAGGGTAAGGGGTGGATGGCAGGATGGGTCTCCACAATTTCAATTTGCCCTTCGGATCCTATTCGCCCAATATGGCAGGCTTTGACGGTGTGATGGTTTGGGTGGATCTGGATCAGTCCACCAGGTGCTTGAAACACTTGCCCGTAGGCGGCTTGTCGAACTCGATCGGTCTCAATCGATCCTGCCGTTTCCACTGATTGCTTCCAGAGATAAACCTGAGCGTAAGCAGCCTCGATCGGATGACTGGTGACGTGTTCTGAGCCATAACGAGATCGAAACTCACTCACAAAGCGTTGATTGGCAGGCGTATCCAGAGATTGGAAGTAGCTCCCGCTGGCATAATGACCTGCAGCGGCTGGCGCGATCGGCTGCAATTCGACTTCGGTCAGCCTGACGGCAAAGATCGGGATCTCCGTCGCCGATAGTCCTGCAGCGGCGTATTGCGGATAGAAGCTGAGATGGCTGTTCCCCGTCAGTGTACTGAAAACTACATCTGGTTGTCCCATCTGGATCTGGGCAATGATCTCACCAAAGGTTTGGGATCCCAGAGGAACGTAGGCTTCTCCGAGCATGGATCCACCTTGCTGACGGAGCTGGGAACGGATCAAAATATGGGTGGTACGTGAGAAAACATCATCCGATCCGATGAGGAAAAACCGTTTGCCCACATGCTGAAGTAACCAATTGACGGCGGGCTCAATGTGCTGGTTGGAGCAGGATCCTAAGTAAAAGACCTGGGATGAGCACTCTAGACCTTCGTATTGAAGGGGGTACCAAAGTAAGCCATTAGCAGCTTCAAGGATCGGCAAAACAGCTTTACGACAGGCTGAAGTCCAACACCCAAATAACGTTGCAACGCCTACTTGATCGATCAACCGTTGGGCTTGGCTGGCAAAGGTTGCTGGATCTGAGGCCCCATCCGCGATCACAGCCTCAAGTCGTCGTCCCAGGATTCCCCCTGCCGCATTGATCTCGGCAATGGCCATCAACTCGGCATCACGCAAGGGCATTTCACGGCTGGCCATCGTCCCACTCAATGAATGCAAGATCCCAACCCGGATCGGATCAGGGCTCAGGGGAGTGGAGGCGGTGGAAATCATCGGGTCTGTTGACATAACCTTGGATCCAAGGACACTTAAGCCAGAAGGAGGCTGGAACGATTTAATCCTGTTTGTAGCACAGGTTTGAGCACATTTGTCAGCATAAACCGACTTGGGCTAACTCTGTAACGTATCCCTTAATTTCCCCCTGAAACCTTGATCTCTTAGCCTGATCAAAGACAGGTTGTAGACGTCAACCTATCGATCCTCTGATTTCTTGCAACTCAACTCAGATCCCTTGATCCTGGTGATCACTATGCTGGATCAGGGATTCCAAAGCTCCATAGAGAGTTGCAAGTCGATCAAGTGTAAAGTTGTTGGGATCTTGAACGAATCTGTTGCCTAGAAGCCTACCAAACTGCCACAGGTTACCGTCCGTCACAACTCCATAGACAGCTCTCTGCGGATCTTCGTTGATCTTTTGAGCAGCAACCAATTCGGCCAGACATTGCCCCCAACCCTGCTGAAAATCATTTCTCTTGGCTTCAACAATGATCACAACAGGCTTTTCAAAAACGGTTTTACCAAGATCTGATCGATAGGAAAACATATAGTCTGGAGTGCCGGATAAAACTGAATCATAGATCAAGCTTTTCTGATCCAAAAAGCGTATTTTGTATAGTGATGCTTGTAGACCTCTCGCAAAAGAGGAGAAATAATGATCTCAGTCCGAGCCGCTTCGGAGGCAAATATATCGATCGTTTCTCGATAAAACTCAAGATCTTTCAAAAAGTCTTCTGGAACGGGACGATCTTGAGCCTGGATAAAGGGTTGCTCGTGCTAGCAGATCCGATACCTCTGCTGGACCTCGGCAATGGTTTTGAAATCCTTGAATGCCATAGATCCCTCCTTCGGTCAAGGGTTGATCAGAGCTTTGTTGTTCTTCTGTTCTTATGATGATAACGATTGCGATGAGCTACTGCAGATACTCTAGAATTCATTCAACAGGCACCCTTTCAGAGGTCAGATCCATCGATTTCATATACTGCTTCACAACCGGATGAATTAGCTTGCTAGCAACAATTCGTTCAACTTGTTCTTTAGGCTTGGGGATGTCATAAGCGGATTATAAATTTCACCCTCATAAGGTAGCCAAATGTAGCCAGGGCTGAAGGGACGATACGCTGTAGAGATCCCCAGTGCTTGGGCAACCTCTATAGCTAACACTAAACCTGGAATTGACAGTTTAGAAGACTCTTCCAATAACTCGCTGTAAGTTCTGAATTCATCAACTTCAACCCCAACCAGAGCATAGCGGAATGCAGGAGCTGAGCACAAATGTTGGTACAAAAAAATTCCTAACTCTGTCATCAAATAGGCACTTTCAGGAGACTCAATTCCAACCTCACTAACATTGCTAGGGTAGACTCGGCACCACCAGTTTTCGTCAATATCTTGGAAGATGTCTGATCGGCATTGGCATGGGTGATTATTTGAGAGCCTCCAGGTCATCCCATCAAAATAGTGGGCAAACAGCCTTGCCTTACGTTCCTCTGAACCACATTCTGCCGACAGACCAAATATCCATGTCATCGTCGTAGGTTCTCCGTATCAATACCAGATTATTCAACCTGTTCCCAATGATCTTGAGTGCTTGCCAGTGCGGCCTCATATTTCTCTAAAAGCATTGTAGCGCTTGGCAAAATGCTGACGTGGGTAGGGCTGTCCTGAACAGCTTCCAGATCCCCAGTGATCTGGATGTCATCAATTTGCCACAGTGGATCTCGACCTGTACCACCAAATTTTGCAGGTTTGCGAAAGGCTGGTAAACCCTCGATAGAACATGAGACGGACATTCCTTTTGTGTTTTTGATGGCAACATCCACGATTTCTCCTGCATCACTGCGTTCAGCTTCTGGTCGTAAATAGCCTTGCTCATTGACGTATCCTGAGGGCATGGTTTCGATATCGATATCAATGTTGAGTCTGACTCCTAACAGTCGAGGACTTCGCCCAATCTTGGGTTTACCATTTTGCTCAGTCATGCCGCGATAGTAGAGTTTCGCCATCCATCAAGATCGATTCAATCTAAAGGGCTAAGTTCATACTGGTTAGAACCGATCATCATAAGTGCAAAACAGCCAACTTTGTTGAGTTCAGCCATCGGCTCAGGATCAGTAAATCTAAGGATGCCAAGCGATCGCCTCGATCTCGACTCGTGCCTGTTTGGGTAACTGGGCCACCTGGACACAGGATCGGGCGGGTGGAGCATCCGTATTGAAGAACTGGCGATAGATCTCATTCACCGTGGCAAAGTCTTGCATGTCTGCCAAAAAGATCGTTGTTTTAACCACATTCGCGAGTGACGTGCCACCTGCTGCCAGGATCTCAGTCAGATTCCGCAGAGCTTGAGCCGTCTGGCTTTCGACATCATCCCCAACCAGTTGACCTGTTGTTGGATCTAATCCAAGCTGGCCTGCTGTGAAAATGAACGGTCCTTGAGCAGCAATGGCTTGACTGTAAGGCCCAACCGCCGCAGGGGCTCGATCCGTATTGATCGGACACCGACCGGGGCCACTATGGACGGGAGGATCGGACAATTGGGGAGATTGAACTTCAGCTCGATCACTCATGGGAACACCTCTAGATCCTGGATCACGGACGAGCCACTCAGGCAAGATCATGGGGATCCTGAACATGGCTCAGATTCATCATCTCAGAGAACGAGACTTGTTCTTGCTTCAAGTTGATCATCGGGAGAACTCACGATCCAGGTAGGAAGAGCCAGCTTGCAACGGGAGAACATGACTCTGCAATAGGAGGAACTCACTCTGCAGCAGGAGAACATGACTTTGCAGCAGGTAGACATGACATTGCAGCACTCAGAAATGACTCTGCAGCAGGTAGACATGACATTGCGGTAGTCCTATAGAGGTAAGGATGCATTATAGTGATGGAGAAAATAGAAGATTGC
>CAZONZ010000170.1:6287-8470 GCA_964581005.1 uncultured bacterium | reverse complement strand
GTCGGACTAAGATTTCTATTCTATGCTGATCCAAGTTGAGCTTCACCCCGCCCCCCTCTTCTTCATGATGGGCTCTCCAGAAGATAACCTGTCTGAACTGATTGGATCAGTGTTGTAAGGGATTAGGGCCATTTTTCCAGCCAGTGGCAAGACAGCTGTGAATTAACAAGCCAGAATGGGGAGATGATTCCATTCCGGCTACCGTCAGATCCTATGGGTTTACCTTTATTGTTGCCTAGTTTACATCTTGTCCTTTTTAGCGGCAAAGGTGGAGTTGGCAAAACAACTCTCGCTTCGGCCCTGACTCGGCAATGGGCTCAAGCAGCCCCTGATCGTCACATCCTCTTGATCTCAACCGATCCAGCCCACTCCTTAGGTGATGTTTGGGGCGTTGAGATTGGGGATCACCCCTGGACAGTGCCGGATCAACCCAATCTCCAGATCCGCTCACTGGATGCCGAAGCCCTGCTCAATACATTCAAAGCCACCTATGGAGTGGCCCTACAACTGATTGCGGATCGAGGCAGCTGGTTTGAGCGCGATGATCTCCTGCCGATTTGGGATCTGACCTGGCCAGGGGTGGATGAGTTGATGGCCATCCTGGAGGTGAATCGGTTGTTGGCTCAAGGATCCCATGCTGCTGGAGCTTCAGACCCGCAGGGATCTCAGGATCCTGTAGACATGATTGTCTTGGACACCGCCCCAACAGGTCACACCCTGCGGTTACTAGAGTTACCCGACTTTTTAGATAATTTGTTAGCCGTCTTCAATCTCTTTCAGGCTAAACATCAGGAGATCAGTCGATCCTTGACCGGATCCTATCGAGAAGATGAAGCCGATCGGTTTTTGCTGGATCTGGGAAAACAATTGCAAGGGGGAAAACAACGGTTGATCAATCCTGAGAGTACGGCTGCCTGGTTGGTCATGATCCCGGAGCAGTTGAGTGTGGATGAAACAGAGCGATTTTGTCAGCAACTACACGATCGACAGGTTCCTGTGGGCGGGATTGTCATCAATCAAGTTCTGGCTGGCTCGGATCCTGGATCAGTCTCAGCACTTTACCGGGCACGGCAACGAGAACAGGCTCAGATCTTGGAAGTATTGCAACGGGATCTCGCGGCCTATGAACTGTGGATCTCTCCCTTTCAACTCCAAGAACCTATTGGATCGGAGGCACTTGATCAACTAGCCCAGTCACTTTATCCTCTGGAATCCCCAATCAAGCTAGAAGCAGTTCAATCTGGATCCTCAGGATCGTGGGTAGCATCTCAACCTCCTGACACTTCAACTAAATTACCGGATCTCTTGACGCAAGGGATCAAACTGGTGATGACGGGCGGTAAAGGTGGAGTCGGTAAAACCACGATCGCTGGAACCCTGGCATGGCAGTTAGCCCAACTCCATCCCGATCGGACCATCCTAGTGGTCTCCATTGATCCAGCCCATTCGCTAGGTGATCTATTTGAAACTCAGCTCAGCCAGACTCCTGTATCACTCCAGCCGAATTTACTAGGGCAAGAGATCGATGCTTCAACGGTTTTAGAGCAATTCCGGCGAGATTACCTGGATGATGTTGTCGCGATTATGGCAGGCGATTCGACCGATATCGAGATCCAGTATGATCCCCAGGCTTGGCGACAACTTTTGGACATGCCACCTCCGGGCTTGGATGAAGTCATGGCGTTATTGACTGTGTTGGAACAGATGGAAGCAGGAGAAGCTGATCTCGTGATCATTGATACTG
This sequence comes from uncultured bacterium, assembly GCA_964581005.1. Classification (GTDB taxonomy): domain Bacteria; phylum Cyanobacteriota; class Cyanobacteriia; order Thermostichales; family Thermostichaceae; genus CAZONZ01. The sequence goes on along the minus strand of CAZONZ010000170.1, from coordinate 6,726 downwards.
CTCCGACAGGACACATGCTGCGATTTCTCCAGATGCCTGCTGCTTTAGAAGGATGGGTTAGTTTAGCCTTGAAGTTGTGGGTCAAGTATCGAGATGTGATCGGTCGTCCAGAGTTGGCTCAGCGACTTCGATCCTTACTGAAACAGATCCGAGGACTCCGTGAGCAACTACGAGATCCTCAGTGGATGAGTTTTATTCCTGTGCTGAATCCTGAGCAAGCTGTTCTCGCTGAAACCCAACGCCTCTTGAAGGAGCTGGACAGTTTAGAGATCTCTCATCCTTATGCTGTTTTGAATCGAGTCTGGCTTGATCCTTCCGATCCGTTTGGCCAAGCTGTGAGCACCCGGCACCAATCAATCTTGGCTCAATTAGACCAACTCTTACCCAACCAAACTGTGATCCAGATCCCCTTTTTAGCTCACCCGACGCTTGAGGCAAT
>CAZONZ010000170.1:0-6187 GCA_964581005.1 uncultured bacterium | reverse complement strand
AAATAAATTGATGGATAAAGACTAGAGCTTAAGGTTTCTTTGCTTAGATACTCGCACAAGTTGCCCTTGATCCAACACTGGCAGGATCTAGAACTGATTGACAGGAAAAGTGAAAAATGATACTATTTGGCAGCCTGTCTATCTTCAGTAAAATGCCTAGTCCGATCAGCTCTCGTATCCAGGAAGTGATTCAGCTACGCCGTAGCTATCTGCCTCGCATTGAGGCTAGGTTGCAGAGTGCTCGGAGGGTTGAACAGGGATTGGGTGAGCTGGATCAAGCCTTGGATCGATTGATGCAACATCCCAACGTAACCGAGGTGTTGAAAGCCCACATTCGAGACTTTCGGGTCCAACGTTTTTATCCAGAGATCGTTGCCGCCATCCAAGAGCTTGAGGTGGTTCGGCATCGCTTGTTGCGGGACACGATCAATATTGGTGTCAGTGGTCAGGCTCGTGTTGGCAAAAGTACCCTCTTGCAAACGATCTCTGGCCTTGCCGAGGAGCAGATCCCCACAGGATCAGGTATTCCGGTCACAGCTGTACGGAGTCGCTTACGTCATTCGGTTTCGCATGAACGGGCTACTTTAACCATGCACACCTTTGAAAGCTTTCGGGAAAAAGTTCTAGCACCCTATCATCAGTACATCCAATTAGCATCGGTTCCGGCAACGTTAGCGGAATTTCGTAACTTTGACTATACGGATCATCCTCCACGTGAAGTTGATACCCCACTCCAGCCCAGCCAAAACGGGTTACTCGTGCGATTACGAGGGATGCAACGATCCTTGCCCTCCTATGAACATGAGTTGACAGGGGGAACGCGAATTGTGGGATTGGAAGGACTCCGATCCTGGGTTGCCTACCCAACTCAAGCCGAGGAAAATGATCCCAACTGCCCTCGCCACTACTTAGCTGTCCAGGACGTATTGATCGAATGTCGCTTTCCTGAAAATGATGTTGAGAATCTGATGGTGACTGATCTGCCAGGGCTGGGTGAGTTGGATGCCAAGGCAGAAGAACGTCATGTTGAGGGGTTAAAGCATGAGGTCGATCTCGTTTTATTAGTCAAACGACCTGTTGAGGGCAATGCCTTTTGGAAAGCTGAAGATGCTAAAGCTGCCGATTTGCTTGATAAAGTTCGTGGAGCGATCTCACAACGCCGGGATTTTGTCTTCATTGTGATCAATATAGGTGAAACGGATCCGGTGCTAACGGATGCTCTGATCGAGGATATTCGTCGTAAAGTAAACGAAGGAGTTGATGGGCTTCACTATTATGTGATTTGCTGCGATGCTAAAGACTCTGCAAGTGTCCGGGATCAGCTTCTCATGCGCTGTTTGGAACATCTAGCCCATCACCTCCAAGATATGGATCAGGATCTGATCGAGGCTGCCACAGTAGGGTGGAGATCTACTGCTGAGCGGATCCAGCAGGACTTAACTGAACTGCGTCAGAGGCTTAAACAGAATGCTCCTGCGATCACAGGATCTGAAGATCGGCTTTATCGTGAAGTCGAAACACTGCGACGCAATCTTTCTGTTGCTCTCTCCAAGGTTGTCCTCAAACTCCATCGTCAAGCTCGTACTCAGGAAGAAGATCCCCAATTAATTGAGATCATTGAACAGATTAGTGAATCGGTGAAAACTTGGATCAATGAAGAGGGGCTTGGGATCGGATCTGAAGCTTGGATCGAGCGAGCTTATAGTCGTATGATCGAAGACAAAAATGTAGGAGGACTAGCCATTGATGAGCTGAATCGAGTTCGTGTTTATATCAGTGAAGCTTACACAAAGCTTGATGATTACTTTGAACAATTGGTTGAGGATTTATGGTCTGATCTGAGCCAAGAGATCCGAGCCCATACAGGTCATCTTTTAGAGGGAGTTCCGGATGGTAAGCTTGCCCTGGAGCGGTTTAGTGAGTGTTTAGAAAATGCCAATGAGCCTTGCGAGGAAATGCTGTGGGCTGTTAGCGAGTTACTAAAGCTCAAGATCAGTTATCGGAGTCACTTTCATCCACGGGTGCGGGAACGGATCGATTTTCTCAATCAGGAATTGGTTGATCCTAGAAGTGGTAATATCATTTATCAAGTTTCTGCTGAGGTCTCTCAGAAGGGAGCTGCTCAGGCACTCAAGCGAATCTCTGATCTAGCGACTCAAGCCTCCTATGAAATTCAGAAAGCTTTGAAAGGAGAATCAGTGATCCCTAGTAAAGCCCTTCATGCGGCAGCCGAGCAGTTTGAAGATAGTCTGATCCGATCGGAGGAGTCCAAATGGGAGTTTGCAAAGTTAGCTCGATCCTATCGAGATGAGATCTGGCCTGGAATGTTTCAGTCTATTGATGCTGACAATGCCAAAATGGTGAGTGTGCGCCGCTCGATCACTGATTTAGAGCAATGGTTAGACCAGTCTAAAGGAGAATTACAATGAGTAACCCAAGCACGTTTGACTATCAAATTGCGATCGTCGGTCCCACACGAGTCGGCAAAACCTCCCTGATCACAGCCCTACTCCGGGAAACTCAACGACTCTTGGCTGGAACAGGTGTCTCGATCGGACCGGGGGATGCGGCAACGGAGAAACGGATCAATCAATATAAAGCAGAACTACGGGCTTCGATTTTGGCACGTGAATTTAATCCTGGAAGTTTGAGCGGAACTCAAGAGCCCTCGATCTTCGATCTGGAGATGAAAGTTGCCCAGGGGAATACCAAACTACGGTTAGCGATTTTGGACTATCCAGGTGGTTGGATCAATGCTGAACACCGACCTCCTGATCGGCAAGACGATTGGCAAAAATGTGAGCGATGGATCCAAGATAGTCCTGTTTTATTAGTTCCGATCGATGCTGCCGTTGTGATGGAAAGTTTAACTCAACGGGATCTTGTGGCTGCGATTCTGACGTTGGAAACTGAGTTAACGGCAGATATTACTCGGAGCTGGGTTCAGGGCAGGATCAATAGACGTGAATCAGGGTTATTGACGTTGGTTCCGGTCAAGTGTGAATCTTATTTTAATGATAATGGTGGGCTTCGAGATCAAAGTGAAGACTTATTCAAAAAGATCAACAAGCTTTACCTGCCTTTGCTAGAATCGGTCGAAGAAGAGCTGAAAGGTGCCTCTAACCTGAATAGTGAGGACTCTAGTTACGTCCCGATCGAGATTGGCATTCAATATCACCCTGTGGATACAATTGGATCGGTTGAGCTGAAGTTTGCCCAATGGATCTCAAGCTCAAATAGTTCCCGTTTATTTCAAGCTGAATATTTAGTCCGGGGGGATGGGGATCTGAGGCCGTTGGGAGCTGATGGAATTATGATCAGTTTGTGTCAGTATATTCTGGGACAAGAGAAAGGTAAAAAGCGGGGCTTAATCGATCAGTTTTGGCGTTGGGCCACAGGGGAAAATCGTAAGCTTGTTGATGTCTTGCAGAAACTTAAAGATCAACCACTCAGTTCTCGCACTAGGATCATTCGATAGAGGGAGGTATGGTGATGGCAAGCACGATTTTTGTGGCAACCAGAGGCAAAACGCTAGACTATCGCTTCCTGATCCGGGGGCCTGAGCGGCAATGGTGGCTGGATTATAGAAACTACACATCCTTTGAGCGGCCTACCCTGATTGTAGAGCGACGCTATGGGCAAGGGCGAGTCTACCTCAGTGGAATTCCCTCAGCCCGCCGGGATCGAGTTGGCACGACGATCCGTTATACCCTTGTGGTTGAATTCAACGACCATGAAGCACGCTTGGTTCCTCTGATCTACGCTTGGCTCCAAGAAGTTGCGAATGCACCGGCTAGCCGTCCGACTCAAAGTGATCTAACCAAAAACTATTTTGATCCTTTGTTTTCTGAAGCCTATGTTGAAGAACTGCTGAATTTACAGGCGTCTGATCCTAAATTTGATCAACTCCAGCAGGATCTGGATCAATTACTTTCTAGAGTTGATTACGAGTTGACCTTTTCATCCCGATCGGATGCTCCGGCTGGGATCTGGTTCGGTGGGTTGCAGAATGAAAAAAGTCGAGCTGATTGGATAGCGCTTGTCGATCAGATCTTAAAGGGAACTAAGGATGGTGTGGCTCTTGTGCTGAACTTAGCTGAAGGCCATAACCTGGTAGAGATCGCTCCTGATCAGCCTCCCAAGGCTTTGCTCTTGCCCGAAGTATTTGAACCGCCTACTGTGCTGATTAAATCCAGCAAGGAAGGTGTTAATGGGTTCCCCCTGAATGTTCGGAATGTTCCCCTGTGGATGGTTCTGATCGTTTCCTCTTCCGTGTTAGCGATGATTCTGTTGTGGATCGTTTGGAAGATCTTTGCTCCTGATCCGACACCAGTCTTTGAGGTTTTTGAGCTGTCTTCTACCTGGAAAAACTCTAGTTCTTTTGATCTGACTGTGGAAGCGTCTATTTTATCCCAGCGAGAGATTGTTGAATTTCAGGTATTGGGTTCAACATTGCCAGCAGGTGAGCTGTTCATAGAGCATTCATTCTCACTCAATGAATTTGGTTGCCAGAAAAATGGGATCTTGAAGTGCCAGTATTCAACAACTATTTCCATTGATTCTATCGATCTAGACATAGAACCGAGTACCTATAGAGTTCAGTTGACTGCTCTTGATCAAGATGGTAACAAGGCAGAGATTGAGTGTGATCAGACTTGGAAGACTTCTGATTGTTGTGCCGAATCGAAATCAAATTTATAGTTATTCGAGTGATTTTAGAGATCGATCCCAAAATATTTTGCAAGTAATGGCAATTTCTTTTCCCCAATACCACACTTTAGGGTTGTTAGCTTTTTGAGACGCTTCTCCGATGTACAGTTCTGCCATTGTGTTGTAGCTCTCTTCGCAATAATCTCTTTAGCAGCTTTCTCTGATTGAATGCCTCGCTGACCTCCACAAGAAGGGTACTGATCTCGAATATAATCAAAAGTCTCTCTGAGCAGTTCCTCGGAAGCTGTCATTAGATCAACATGGAATCGTTGTAGAGATTCAACCTCAACTTGGCTCTGTCGATCTTGATCAGCAATGATACACCAGACAAAATCAAGTTCTGCAGCAATGGCTCCAATGTAGATATGATCATTAAATAAGATCCGATAATCTTCGCTATCCTCACATTCTTCTACAATCACAGGGATGAAGTTTCGGCCACGTCGAATAAGCTCATCTTTGATTACAGCTCTGACGAAAGGATCCATTGGCGTATTCTTATCTCTAAGCAAACGCTTGGTTGGAATCTTGAGGTACTTTCCTATATCAGTGTACTCTTCCATGTTGAACTCCTGGTGATCGGTTAGGTAAGCACAAAGTTAGGGTTAAAGAATACCTCGTCTACAAGCTCTCTGTAAAGCTTGGATGCTTGGGTTTTTGGTAAATGACATGTAACCGGAAGCTTTTGGTACTTGGCTAGTGTAACGGAATTGTACTGCCTTAGTCGAGTTTGATAAACCTTGATATTAAAATGCTCTAGGGCTTGATCAATCTTAGTTTCCATTTTTACTCCTAAGGATGGGCAATTACTGAAAACGAGCCCCAAAATGCGAGGGCTTGATATAGGATAGGGTGACATACGGCGTTGATGCTGAACTCTTCCTTTCCTAACTGTGTGAATCACTCTGGTGCTAATATCTGTCACATGTCGCAACGTCTCAGGATCATAATCTGAAGGAATTAACAGTAGATCTGCTGCAAAGAGAGAAGCAACAGCCATTGCATCATTCTTCGGAGAGCAATCAATAAAGATATAGTCGTAATCATTCAGAACGAACCGTAGCATCCGCTTGACCATATTAGGTTTATCAGCAATCTCAAAACGCTCTTTATTTTGTTTGCGAGGATCCATTTCTGTTTCTCCAAAGGCTTCTAGTGTGTGCCGCTCACCTGGGAAAACATCGATCTGACATGAACTATCTGTGCCAGTGATCTTAAACTGACAACTTCTGATAGATTGACGAATAATATCGTATGCTCTATCATCTCCTAGGCTACAAGCCTCAATGCAATTCAGAAAATTACCAACCTCTTTATTAGGATCAACACCAAGCCCTTTAGTGAGATCACATTGAGGATCAAGATCGATCACTAAAACTCGTTTCACCCTTTGGGCAAGAATAGCAGCAATATTAATGATATTAGTTGTTTTGGCAACTCCTCCCTTTCTATTACAGACACTGATCGTTGTTGCCTC
>CAZONZ010000169.1:0-8482 GCA_964581005.1 uncultured bacterium | reverse complement strand
CAGGTTTTGGTGGGTGGCGAGTTGGCGGATCACGTCGATCTGATCTGGGGGGACTTGCAGTTGGCTGAGGAGGACTTTAGCGGTCAGAGGGTGACGGGGGAAGCGATCGATCAGCTCTTGATCCCGGCCCAATCCATGCAAGGCTCTGGGGACAATCGGGCTTTCGGGAAACTGATCGAGGATCTGAGTCCAGAGGTGTTGGGCTTTGGCTGAATTGAGCAGGGTTTCGTAGGCTTCGGCCCGCATCATCACGATTTCGTCAGTCAGGATCGAGATCTCAGACTCTAATCCTTCAAGATGGGTCAAAACTGCTTGGGCTTGGCCTGCTTCGGCGGCAGCGAGGGCTTCACGGAAACGGTTGATGGCTACAGCCGAGATCAAGGGTTCAGAGGATCCAGCAGCTTCTGTCGATGGGTTGGGATGGGTGACTGCAATGTCAATGGGCTGAGCGATCGAGGCGTTTTGAGACTGCTGCCAGCCCCAAGCTAAGCCTAAACTAAAGGTCACCAAAGCAATGCCGCCCCCGATCAGCTTTAAGGGAATGCGCTGATGACGTGGGGTTAAGTTGTGATCACCCTGTCCCATAATGTTTGCCCTTCTCTGGCTGGCTGCGATCTCTCTCAGAATACCGAAGGTTTTGGCCAAGAGGGTTACGAATCAAGACAAGAGTCCATTCGCTTGATCGTCTATGATCTGCTGATCCGCTGTAAATACTGAAAACTCTGGATCTCATGAAGTTCCTCAGGGTTCAATGGCAAGGGTGCAAGATCCTCAAGTCTGACAGAGATCCTCAGCTAGCCAAACGTTGAGGTAAGAGCTGGATCGCTTGCAGGGATAACAAAAAAGAACTGATCAAGACGATCGTGCCCAGAAACCTCCGCCAACCCAGATGGGGAATTTCCGCCAGCACACCCCCTGCTACGTAACTCAATAACGGGAAGATCACCAAACCCAGCTGGATCAGGACTTCAGTTCCTTGAACACGACTAACGATCCAATAGATCACCAACCATCCGATCAGGTGACCTAGAGAGGCAATCCCGATCATGGCCTGCCGCCGCTGTTGCCAGGGCCAACCTAAGCGAACCAACGTCAACGTTAAGGGCAACATCAAGGGTGCGATCAGGGCTAAAAGATCCGGTCCAATTGGATTTGCATGGGTGCTCATCCCAAACCCTGCCAGGGTAGGCGTTTCCCCCAGCCAGATCAAACTGATCACGATGGCTCCGATCACCACATACAGGCCCTGATAGCCGTAGCGAGGCCAACTCTGAAGGGTCCACATACCAGCCAGGATCAAAGCCGCGATCCAGGTTTTGACACTGAGCATACACGCCAGACCTAACCAGATAAACCGACCTGGCAGTTGCGTCACCGATCCCAGAAATAATAGCCACCCCCCGATCACCGCTCCACCGGGTTCCAACCCCTGGATCAAAACCCAAGGACTCAATCCCCACAATCCAGCACTCCAAAAGTTACCCCGCCCCCAACACCACAGCAGCACCCATCCATAACTCAGCAACGGTAAGCCGTGGATCAACCCTGTCACCGGGATCCCCAAATGGGCTGAGGGCCAACTGATCAAAGCAGTTTCGATCCAGTTATATAAGGGCAGTTCTTGGATCCACTGCGGCGAGGTGCCCTCTCCCTGACTGAGTGCCCATTGATCCATCAACTCGATCCAGGAGAGATCATCCAGCCTGGGGGTTTGCAGGAGGAGTTGCCAGCGGCGGGCCAGTAAGACCAGGATCCCACTGAAGAGCAGCAGAATGCCCCAGGATCCACCCTCGTTGGGGGGTACGGATGACGGGCGGCGAGGAGGGCGGCGGCGACGGGGGAGTTTTTGGGGAGGGAGGGAGGGCAGCATTGAGCCAGGAGACCGGGATCGGGGATTCGATCGGATCCGTCTCCTTGTGATCTTGGACCTGGTGGGATCGGGGTGGTACATCCGTTAAGGTAGGCAGCAGATCCTTAGCCAGTCAGGACTCAAATCTCAATGAGGCTGTCTGATGGTTGGAAGTCAGTCTCCCAAGCTTGGCAGGCTAACACGCACTCGGATCCGAGGAACTCAACCCTTTGGTGATCGTGATGGCAATCCTAAAGGGCTCGTGCTTGCCCTATTTTGACAGCTTCAGGCACCCAAATTCACAGAACGTTAGATACGGGATCAAGCTGCTAGCGGTTCCTGATCCTCAATCCATAGACCTCTTGTAGAGATCGTTTCTCCCTAGTTTGTTCCTGCTTGTTGTGCTCTGGATCATGGTTAAGCTTCCCGATCTTCAAGCTCTGGACTTCTCAGTTCATGACTCCCAGGATCTGTGAGGTTAGATTTTATCTGGGATCAGGTTTTGACTGGATAGGGGATCAGCGATGACGGCTCTTGAAGTTGAGATTGCAGGACCAATGCTGGAGGAGGTTTGAGAGAATTTGAATTTTTAAGCCCATGACGAGAGTCGAACTCGTGACCTCCCCCTTACCAAGGGGGTGCTCTACCACTGAGCCACATGGGCAGGTTGGTGGGCCGAGTTGGATTTGAACCAACGTAGGCGTAAGCCAGCGGATTTACAGTCCGCCCCCTTTAACCCCTCGGGCATCGACCCTTTTCGCTGAAAGCTTAACTATCCTAGCAGGACTCAGCTCAAGCGTCATCTCCAAAACGATAAAGTTTTGATCAATTCCGATCGCTGTTATCCCCCACTCACAGGCGGGATCAAAACCACCTCGTCTTGAGGCTGGAGCAAAGTTTCCGCAGGAACAAAGTCCAAGTTGACTCCAAAGCGAGTTTGGGTTTGCCAACGACTCAGATCGGGGTACTGACGGATCAAGAGAGTACAAAGATCCCCAACTGTGGTACCCGGATTCACTTCTAGAGTTAAGCGATCGGTACCGATCACCTCTTGATAAATCGCGAATACGTTGAGGTAAACCGGAAAGGGAGTCTGAGGAATGGGAGCCGTTGGAGGCGGTTGGCGGATCTCAAGAGCTTCGGGTTGATGGGTCATGCTTGATGTTCTCAGGACGATCACACACTCGATCCCATGGGGGGAGGCTTCTAACCTACTCGCATTTGCCGGATCGATACCAGGTTTTGATAGACCTGCTCCAACTGGCTGATATTGGTTGCTAAGGTATAGCGCTCTAAGACACGACGGCGAGCCTTGACGCCTAAAAGTTGGGTAAATTCTGGATGATCGCGCAAGAGCGGCAGCAAGGTTAATAACTCTGGGGTGACTCGTTGCGGTTCCAATAAGATCCCAGCTCCGTCGGCTAATACTTCTCCATCCGCCCCAACTCCAGTTGCAACAACCGCGACCCCACAGGCCATAGCCTCTAGCAACGAGAGCGATAATCCTTCGATCAACGACGGCAAGACAAACACATCTGCCCCCCGCAAGATCTCAATCCGGCGCTGCTGATCGGCAACATAGCCCATCCAGATCACACCATGCTGGGAAGTGTAGAGCGTTTTGAGGAGGGGGAGCAAAGGTCCATCCCCCACCATCACTAATTTCGCACGTGATCCTAGTTGAGCTTGTTTCCAGGCTTTTAGGAGAGCTTCAATATTTTTTTCCAGAGCGATCCGGCCTTGATAGACAAACAACCGATCGGCTGCGAGCTCGTGTTTGATCGACGAGGATCCAGGTGAGAATTTCTCTGGATCAACCCCATTGGGAATCTGGTGAACTTGCAAAGGGGATAACCCTAGTTTGAGTAAGATGTCGCGTTGCTGCTGAGAGAAAACGATCGTGCAGTCATAATCGGCTAGAGCCGGGGCATAGATCTGATACATCAGGTGCTGGGTGTGGCTGACCAGGTTCCAGCGACGGGTATCAAATCCAGGGTGAAAGGTGGCGACCAGGGGCAGATTCAAATTTCGACAGATCTCCGGTAAGACAAAATCCATCGGAGACAGGATCAAGGAGGCATGAACGAGATCAGGCGTGAGATCGCGGAGTGCCTGGGTCAAGACTTTGACCGCTTTGGGGTTTGGGATGGTATAGATCTGAGACTTGTAGAGATAGGGGAGTGAGACATCCTGAGATTCGGCTGGAGCCTCTGAGGTGGATTCCGGTTGGGATTGTGCCGGAAATTGAGATCGAGATGGGGGCAAGGATGGGGGTTGGGTCCACCAGAGGGAGTGGGCCGAAGGATCGGATCCAGGGTAGACCGATGGATTTGATGAGGACCACAAGGGAGGATCGAATGCGGTTGGATCCTGGAGAAAAAAGTGGGGGCTGGATAGGGAGTTGAGGGTCTGCTGACTGGACTGATCGTTGTGATGAGCGGAATGGCGTGAGGTCTCGTTGGCCTGAGGCCAGAGGGTTGAGCCCCAAGCGGGAGGAAAAGAGGCGGAGGATGGGGGGGAGAAGGGGGAAGACGTTGCGGGATCGTCGGCAAAGTGAAAGAAGCTGACGCGATGCCCTCGGCTGAGTAGGGCCTGGGTCACTTCCCGACTGTAGGTTACATTTCCGCAGAAGGGACTTTTTTTGCCTAACCAAGCAATATGCATCAATTGACCTGACTCCACCTCCATCTCCTCACCCCCAACCCCTACAGCGGTGGGTTTATTGCAATTCACCCTGATCTCTGGCCCAAGATCAAGATCTCAAGTGGCCAGCCTTGCTCAGACATCATGACAATCCCAGAGCCTGGATCGGTCCGGATCGTGATCGGTGCAACTGTACCTCAGCGGTTTAACAGGGGCGATAGCCATCTCAATGAATCTCAATCATCAGGGATCGTCTCAAGGGGGAGAGAGCCCCAACCGGATCGAATTCTACGACTTGCCAAAGATTTTAAGCCTAAATGTTGCGTTATCTCCCTCACCTTACGATCGATTGGGATAGTGAGCGGTAGGGGTGGGGCGAGTCACTCGTCGGAGGTGATAGGGATCTGCGGTGGCCAGTTGAGTTTGATCGTTCCCCTCTAACTCAAGAGCGGCTAGATCCGATTCTGTCCCGATCAGTAAAACCGTGGATCCAGATGTATTGGGATCTACAGAGACTGCGAACCCTTCTGCCCTTGGATCTTGGATCAGATCTTCCCATTCCTGAACCGTTGAGAGAAATAGGATCGGGCGCTCGCTATAGAAAACAAGACTCGGTTTCATCATGCCCGCCATCACGATCCCTTCACCCGGTAACGCGGTTTCATCCACAACTGCAGCTAACTGTCGTAATGGTAACTGCCGCTCTGTATCCAGAACAAAGATCGCATTCGTCACCGCCAAACTGATAAAGCTGATACTTGCGATCAAACTCACCACCCATAACCACCGACCCCGACGGAAGAGCAACATGATCCCACTTGCCAGGGCTGCTCCTCCCCAAATAATCATGAGCGCGATCGGGAGTCCTGCGGTTTGAATTGCGTTTGAAAGATTCGGGGCTGAAGTATCGGGTCCTAAGATAGAAGGTAATGAGCCACCTAGACCCGCTAAGGCCAAACAAAACATGATCAATCCAAGCCCAGTGATCCCTGTTCCAACCCGATAGAGCTTCCAAAACGTGGGTTCTGAGTGAGTGATCCGTTCGTGCCAAAGCAGAGCCACGAGACAGGCTGAGGCTGGGATCAAGGGCAATACGTAGCTGGGCAATTTTGTAACCGCAATTGAGAAAAAGACAAAGACACTGATCCACCACCATCCCAGCAATAACCCTAATTGTCGGGATCGAGGTTGATGTCGCCAGTAATGGGGTTGCCAAAGCTTGAGGCGGAGTAGAGCTAAAGGCAGATCGATCGAGAAGGGCAAAAAGCCGATCAAGACAATTAAAAAGTAGAAATACCAGGGAGCTGAATGCTGATTGACCACACTCACAAACCGTTCCAGATTGTGATAGCCGAAAAAGGATTCAACATAGTCCATGCCATGGATCCACGTAATCGCTGCAAACCAAGGTACGGTCAGCGCCAGCACGATCAATGCTCCTGGCAAAAGCCGGATCTCGCGGCTCACCTGTCGCCAGTTGTTGAGGTAGATCAGAAAGCTGCCGATCGCTAAGCCTGGAAGCACAATCGCTACGATCCCTTTGGTGAGGGTGCCGAGGGCTAAGCAGGTGTAGAAGAGTAAATACCAGCGAGTTTGGATCCGGGGTCGATCCGGTTGGGCATAGCCGAGGAAGAACGAGAACAGGGCCGATCCGATACAGGTGGTCAGCAGCATATCGGAAACGCCAGCCCTGCCCCAGACAAAGGTGAGGGGATTGAGTGCGATCAGAGCAGCTCCAAATCCAGCAACCCACCCCGCGCAAGGGATCTGGATCCCAGCGGGATTGGGTCCAAATGAAGATCCAGGTTGAGTCTGTGAGGTCGTCTGAATCCGCTGAAGATCCTCAGGATCCTCAGTTGCTTCAGAGCCTGGAGATTCTTCAGGCCAGGGATCCCTACTACTCCTGATCTTGAAGTCTGAAGTCCTGATCCTGTCTCCAGCTTCTGCCGTCATCAGAGTCCGCTGGAGATCTTGACGTGCTTGCCGATCGGGAGTCACACCCCCATCCTGAAGTGGCTGAGGATCCTGAGTTGCTTGAGATCCTTGATCGAGATAATGATCAGAAGCTTGATCTGTATATTGAGATCCTGATTGAGATCCCGGCTGAGATCCTGCTTGAGATTCCGGCTGAGATCCTGCTTGAGATCCTAGGTGTGGGTCTGTCAGGGGAGGCAAGATCCCAAAGCGATAGAGGATGTAAAACCCAAATCCGGTCAACCCAAGCCCTGCTAACGTTGAAGGTAAGCGCACAGCCCATTCATTCACCCCAATCAGCTGGTAGGCAACCGCCATGAACCAGTAAATCAACGGAGGTTTATCGAAGCGAGTGGCACCATTGAAGTAAGGCGTGATCCAGTCTCCTGTCACCACCATCTGCCGTGCGGCTTCCGCAAACAGAGGCTCCGTCTCGTCCACTAGGCCAACCGATCCCAAATTCCAGAAAAACGCGATCCACGCTACCCCAAGCATCCAGATGATCGCTATCCCCCAGCCAATCCCCCATCGTTTGATCCACCCGTTCATACCTCACCCACTCACGCTGTCCAGAACAGTCACCTCATCCAGGATAGTTGCGAATCGACTCCGATCGGTGCAACCCTCCAAGCCAAGTGTAGCGGTCTGATTGACCATCGGAATGCGGCCACTCAAGTTTGCGCAAAGCAGAGATCATCAACGATCGAATCCCAACGCTTGCAAGTGTTGGCGCAACTGCTCGATCTGCTGCTCAGCTTGTTCAGCCCGTTGCTCAGCTTGTTCAGCCCGTTGTCGCTCCTGCTCCTTCTCTTGGTTTGCCTGCTCTGCTCGCTCCTCCGACGTTGGTAGCATCTCGCCTATGAGGGTGAAAAACCGGAGCCGATCCTGATGGACTCCGAGATAGTGCAGGACGGAAATGCAGAGATCACAATGACCAAAGCGTCTGCTACAGCAAGAGTTAGGCTGTACCTACCCACTATTTTTGTGATTTTACACGTGAGTGTGGGATGTTTGGGCTATCTGGGTTGACAGTTAACTGCCGACGGCTAGGATTTACGACCAAATCCATGTCTTCCATCGGGACAGCTCCAAGCAAGACCTCATCTCCTAAGACAAGTGCACCTACGTAGCAAAAGCGTTTCCCGAAGGTAACCTTGATGGGGCCGACATAAGGGACATTGGCACTGCGCCCGTCTGCAACGGTAACTTCTCGTAGGGATTCCGTTTCCAGGTTTAGCTGATTTGCTACGTGCTCAGGGATGCAGAGCATTAGCGCACCCGTACCAACCAAGGCTGTGACCGTGATTGCATTGAAGTCAGGCTTGCGAGGATTACTTAACTCAAGTTCTGCAAAGACATGTCCCATCTTGAGGTGCCCGTAGAATTTGATAGCTCCAAGCCTAACGCCATGCTTAGCGGCGCACCAAGATCTTCTTAGTGTTAGCAGAGATCGCAACGACCGAAGCATCCGCCATAGTGAAATATCAGACAAGAAGACTGCTAAACGCCCAAAAACTTGTGATCCAGAATCAGAGGTTAATGAGGTTACGACTGGAGAAGCACCAAACCCCAAGGTTAAAGATTCTCTGACGGCAGTGACGACAAAGGATCCCTTCATTAGGGCTGCTGGGCAAGCGGTTAATCAGGTTACGCTGTTGTTTTATGAGCAGTTGAAATATAAGTGTGATCTGTCCAAACATGAGATTAAGGATTACACATCGAATCTGAAACGGTTTGTGGGGAGTCGGCAAGGGAAGGAACTTCTGGGTGGGGCTTTTCGAGGAGGGTTGGATCCTAAACGGTTAGCGAAGCATTGAGAGCGGCTGCGGTTGAGAGTGTTACCAAATGAGTTTAATTGGCAACGGGTTTGTGAGGATTATGACGATCGTGAGCAACTGCAGCCGTATGGGTTGGATGATCACACCCCTTAACAGTTGACGAAAGGAGGAGCATGATCCGAGTCCCTACCCCTACCGATCGCCCACCGATCCACTCTGGCGAGATCCTGTTGGAGGA
>CAZONZ010000168.1:0-8484 GCA_964581005.1 uncultured bacterium | reverse complement strand
GGACTCTCGCCTCAGAATGATAAAACCGGTGGAAAAGTGATTCGCTCTCGGACACCCTAGTTGCAGTTTATTGAGAGGTCTCAAGCCACTGCAGCAGTTCAGTCTGCTGCAGGGCATCTGGATCGATTCGGTAGGTGTAGTTCATCGTCAGCATGGATTTATTCTGCCACGACTGGATTGCAGTGGTAAATGCTTGCTTTGGGTGCATCGACCCCCACTCAGCCAGGGGCGAGACTCCATGGATCCCGATGCTGATGCTTCGCATACAGATCGGGACTTATGTTCTCGCGCTCTTAGCAGTTAAACCTGATTCAATACCTGATTCAGAGCTTGCTCAGCTCGATAGCTGGAGGCGCGATCGCTCATATCAACCTCATTGCCGGTGAAACTTGTAGCCAACTGATGAAATCCAGCCGACTTCCAGTTGCGCTCATGGATCGGCTTGGACTGCTCACCCCGGAAGTAAGCCTGAGTTCCCAACAGAGCGACAGCTACCCAACCACACAGAAACAAACCCAACAGGATCAGAAGATTCATGATTAGCACCTCGTTGTGACAGGTTATCGTTACAAAATGTATCCATCTGTAAAGAAATGTAACTTACTCTTGACGCGCTTGTCACCCCTTAATCTAAAGATTTCCTTCCCAGACATGGCCCACTGCTGCAAAGCACGGCTCCTCCTACCGATCGAGCACAGCATGACTCTTGTCACGTAAGGATCGTCAAGCAGCCCAAGACTGGGTATAGTGTTGCTGCCAAAAGCCAAGGATCTGATCCCCAACCGCTTCGGGGAAAAAGTAATGAAAGAAGTGGCATCCTTGCGGGCAGATCCAAAGCCGATCGCCAGGTTTGAAAATGGATTCCCAATCGTGCATAAGAGTTGGGTGGACCACCCAGTCACTCTCCCCCCCACACACAAGCATGGGCACGGCCAAAGGATCACTGGCTGGCATCTGGGTGGGCGCGAAAAGAGAGTGAGGGGAGAGGGATTCGGTTAAATCCTGATCAAGGATCTTCACGAGCTGTCTAGCAACTTGCCAGGGTTGCGGGCCAAATAATAGTTTCACCATGTGTGCCAGCAGGATCTCCCGGTTACAGGGAAGCAACTGCCGCAAGCGATAGTAGAGACATTGCCAATCGAGAGTGGGGAAGCGGCCCACCCCTAAAAGCGTTAATGATCGAATGTGTTTTGGGTAGCGACATGCATAGAGCCAGCCCAGTAATCCGCCTGTTCCGTGGCCCAGCAAATGGATCGGATGACTCGATTCTGCTAGATAGCTGTGCAAAAGCGTAAGAGCTGTTTCTAGGCAACTAGGCTCATCAAGGGTTTGAGTATAGTTCCAGGATCCGATGGAGCCGTACTGCCGGAGATAGGAGGTTAAAGGAGCATGAATGTTAGCCAATGCTGGACTAGGGTTGAGCCAAAGAGCTTGAGGATACATGGACATGATCAAGTGATCCTGGAGTGTTTCAAGAGTGACAGGTGAGCATAACTTTTCAAACTCTGCTATGGCACTGCATCAGTCACAAACCAGAAAAAGGGCTGACGGATCTACTCCCATCCCTATGTCAGTAGCCGCCAACCCTGTCAGATGCGCACTTAACAGAGATTGATCTTGGAGAAGCAAACCAGGTTGTTTGCTGGAGGTATCTTAAGCCTTATCAGGAATATTTTGCAAGAAGCTGTTGTTACGTTCTGTAAACTCCCTTTCTCCAGTCTATATAAGTCACCGAGGAGTCAGGATCTAGGCAGGATCCAGGACTCTGGACTCTGATCCCTGGCTGGATGGAGGTTGCCAGGGACGAATGACGTTACAGGATCTTGGTCTTCAATCTCCTGGATCCTTTGTGGGCGATCAAGATCAGAGAGTTGAGACTTAAAGTTGAACGTGTGAAGCAGTCGTGACATCTGGGCACTGTAGACTAATGCTGGTTATTCCTAGCTACCTGGCCTCAATCAGGCCAACGCCCCCAGGTCAAGGATTGTCATCTCCTGCAACCGGCTTGTATTCTGAGGCTGGGTATCTGAACTCAATCCATCAAGACGAGCTGATCACCATGATCACGATTGCTCTTGCGAAAGGTGCACTCCTGGCCAATGCAGTTGATCTCTTTCAAAAAGTGGGGATCGATTTCAGTCAGTTTCTCGATCCGAGTAATCGCTTGTTGCGGATCACGGCACCTCCAGCGCCTGATGGCAAGGAGTATGCAGCATTGCTCGTCCGAACCCATGATGTTCCTGTGTATGTCGAATATGGACAGGCTCAGCTGGGGGTGGTGGGCTATGACGTCTTTCGGGAAAAGATCGCTCTCAGCCAACAAGCAACAGTGGCTCATTTGGTCGATCTGGGATTTGGCAAATGTCGGATGTCGATCGCGGTGCCCAAAGATAGTCCCTATCAACAGGCCCAGGATCTGCCAGCTCATGCACGAGTGGCTTCCAAGTTTGTAGGGTGTGCCAAAGAGTTTTTTAATCAGCTCGATCTGAGTGTTGAGATTATCTCGTTGTATGGATCGGTTGAGCTGGCCCCAATCACAGGGATGGCAGAGGCGATCGTGGATCTGGTGGATACTGGCCGCACCTTACGAGAGAACGGATTGGTGGAACGGGATTGTTTGTTTGAGAGTACGGCTCGTCTGATCGCGCATCCGGTGAGCTATCGGATCGATGATGGTGAGATGAGCCAGCTGGTGCAGCACTTGCGGGAAGTGGTTGGAGGACGAGAGCAGGCCGCTTAGTCTCCTGCAGCTAGCCGTGATCCGGTTTGATTGAGAACTCTGCCAAGGAAACGGACCACAATTGCGTACAATAGAGTCGATTATCAATTCATATGCCCAGAGACGCTGGTTTTTAGGCATTTTTTCCGCTTCTTGGTTGTGAGTATCCTGATCTTCGCACTTCAGAGGTTCAGGAACGTCAGCTTGGATGGATGCAGGTCTCCATTGATTCAGAGGTTAATCATGCGATATCGATCATTGCTTGCTTGGGTGTTGGGTCTTTGCTTCAGCGTTATGGCTCTTTGTGCCCCTGCCATGGCCGCAGAGAGAAAAACGTTAACCTACGATCAAATCCGCAATACCGGACTGGCCGCAGTATGTCCTACGGTGTCCGATGAGGCCAGGGGTCGGATCGAGGTACCCGTAGGTGGGATGGTCAAGCTTAAGCAAATTTGCTTCCAGCCAGTGAGCTTGGAAGTTGAAGAAGAGAAGCGCAATGGGGAGAAAGAGTTTTTCCCCGCGAAGCCGATCCTGCTCAGTGCGGCTACCTTGGGACCCTTGAAGGCGAATGTGATCGCCGAGGACGAGGCTACCCTAGAATTTGATGTGGTCGATGGGATCACCTCCCAACCCACAACAGGTCAGATGCCTCGCCGGGAGTTGGTGCCCCTCCTGTTTAGTGTCAAACAGATGAAGGCGATTGCCAAAGGGGAAAATGCGATCACCCCTTCAACCGATTTTGAGGGTGATTTCCTGGTGCCAGGATATCGGAATAGCTCCTTCTTGGATCCACGGGGTCGGGGAACGGCCACAGGCTATGAGTCTGCCGTTGGGTTACAAGCTGTTCAAGATGAGTTCAAGGCTAGCCAAAAGACTGATGAACTGACCAAAGGCCAAATGTCTTTACGGATCGCACGGGTAGACGGATTAACCGGGGAAATGGCTGGATCGTTTGTGAGCCTCCAGCTTTCCAGTGATGAGCAAGGTACGATGGAACGCCGCCCCGTTCGGATCCAAGGCTTGTTCTACGGTCAGGTTGATCGGGCCTAATTCCTCTTGATCGAAGTATCGAAGTTCTTGTCAATCGATCAAACTGGATCTCTGGTGTCGGGATCCAGTTTTTCATGTTGAGGCATTGAGAATCCCCAAGCACGGAGATCACCTTCGCTGCCAAGCTTGATTGAGGATCTGAAGCGAAAGGACTGAGGATCCTTACCCTCCACAAAAACAGACAACCATGATGACCCGCAAACTCTGGATATTTCTAACCCAACTCTTCCTGATTTCCAGTGGGATCTCACTAGGGATCAAATATGGAGCCCCCTTGTTGCCACCGCTTCCGGCTACCCCTGCCACCGCGATCATATTGATCAGCTTGCCTGCCCTGATCGTAGGGATGATCCTGTTTTGGCGACAGCAGCATTCTTCACAAGAAAACACAACACAACATGACGAGATATGATGATATATGACAAGATATGACGAGACATGACAAGATAGCCGGATCTAAAATTAGGGACGTAGGGAGACTTGAGTCCAATCCTCTGTGGTGCTAAAACTTAGACATCTATATCGAAGCGCCAAGGTTTAGCAAAAATGCAGCCACTCTCCACATCCTCCTGGGATCACGTTCTCCAGAACCTCAAGCATTACTGGGGCTATGACAGTTTTCGTCCACCTCAAGATGAAGTAGTGCGCTGCCTGATCGAGAAACGCGATGCCCTGATCCTTTTGCCCACAGGCTACGGCAAATCGATTTGTTTCCAGATCCCTGCCTTGCTTGAAGCCGGAGTAACTCTTGTGATCTCCCCCCTTGTGGCCTTGATGGAGGATCAAGTTCAGGATCTGCGGCAGCGAGGTTTACCCGCAGCAGCTCTTCATGGTGATATCAGTAAGCGTGAACGGGGAGCGATCTTGAAGTATCTAGAGGAGAATCAACTACGCCTACTCTATCTCTCTCCAGAAACCTTGTTGGGGCCTGCGGTTTGGGAACGGCTTCTGCAGCCTCAGGTCCAGATCAACGGCATGATCATTGATGAAGCCCATACGCTGGTGCATTGGGGGGAATCGTTTCGACCAGATTTTCGCCGCTTGGGAGCGGTTCGCCCTACCCTGAAAAAAAACTTTCCGATCGCTGCCTTCACGGCCACCGCTGATCCCTACGCCCAGCGGATCCTGCTCCAGGTTCTACAGCTACGTCGGCCTCACCAGGTGCAGATTAATCCCCGCCGATCCCATATTCATCTCAACGTTTCGATTGCTTGGACCCCTGCAGGTCGGCGGCACCAGATCGCTCAGTTTATCCGCAAGCAAGGTGGATCCACAGGATTGATCTACGCGCGGACCCGTCCGGATGTACGGGATCTAGCCGAGTGGTTAACTCAGCAAGGGTTGGAGACGGTCCCCTATCACGGTGGATTGGGATCAGATCAGCGGCGTCAGATCGAGCGGGCCTGGTTATCGGGTGATCGACCGTTTTTGGTGTGTACGAATGCGTTTGGGATGGGGATCAATAAGCCCAATGTGCGCTGGGTGTTGCATTATCAAGCACCGCTCAGTCCAACCGACTATATTCAAGAAGTTGGGCGCGGTGGGCGGGATGGTCAACCTGCGACAGCCTTGATGTTGGTGTCTGAACCTTCTGGATTTCTCGATCCCAGTGATCGACAACGCCAAGATTTCTTTCTGGAGCAACGATTCCAATTTCGACGGGAAGCGGCCAAACTGTTACAGAAACTTCCTGTCCGAGGCGACTATCAAGAGGTGATCCAAACGCATGGATCGGAGGCGAAGGTTGCTTTGGCCCTCTTACATCAAGCTGGATGTTTGGTGTGGACAGATCCGTTTCACTTTCGACTCCAACAACGACCTCGGCAACTTCCCGATCTTCGCCCCAAGGATCTTGATCCCATGTTTACCGATCCGGTGCTGGCCATGGAACGACTGATCACGACTCGTCAATGCCGGTGGCAGATTTTGCTTGCAGCCTTTGGGCATCCGCCTGGGGATCCCTGTGGAACCTGTGATAACTGTCGGCGCAAAGGGATCTCACGATCTGAATGAAAAGGCATGAGATCTTAGATCGCTTAAGGTAACTTGTCACCTTTCTCACGATACAAAATAAGGTAGCATGCCTGGACTAGAGAGGCCGGATCGGGCAGCCATTTCTTTGGGCTGAGTCTCAATCTACGTTTCAGTCTAGGTGAGGGTGAGTGGTGTTGGAACAGGGTGAAATGAAATTAACATCAGAATCGGGTGCTCTCGGATCTTCAGATCCCCAAGCAGGACCTGATCCAATTCAACCGCCATTCTCGACTCCAGGCTCCCTTGAGGCCCACACTCCCCCAACGCCTCCATGTCCATTGGCCACACGTGATCACCCGCTCTACCGCTGGCGACAAAAGAATCGCTACTATCATCACGATCTAGTTAAACTGCATCAATTTTTGATCCGCCCCGGTCAACGAGTGCTGGAAATTGGCTCTGGCACCGGGATCCTGCTTAACTCTGTCGCCCCTAGTTATGGTCTAGGGATTGATTGTGATCCGACGATCGTGGCCCAAGCCCAGTCTGCCTTTCCCCAGCTTGATTTTCAGATCCAAGACGCCCACCAGCTTCAGATCGAAGGCACATTTGACATCATTATTCTCTGCAACACTATCGGCAGTTTGCATGATATTCAAGCTGTGTTGGAACAACTCCGATCCCTTTGCACTCCAACCACCCGTCTCATCCTGACGTTCTACAATCCGATCTGGGAAGGGATCCTTCAGTTTGCCTCGGCGATCGGGCAGCGAATGCCTCTCCCAGCGCAAAATTGGCTGTCTCACCACGATGTCCGTAATTTACTTTCTCTGGCTCATTTTGAAGTAATCCGATCGGGTAAACGGATGCTGATCCCTCGTTCAATTCCCCTGCTTGCCCCACTGTTTAATCATTGCATTGCCCCTTTACCAGGGATCCAACAGCTTTGCTTGACTGAGTTTATCGTTGCCCGTCTCCAGCCCCGCCTTGATCGAGATGCCAAACCTGAACACCAACCCTCTTGTTCTGTGGTGATCCCAGCCCGCAATGAAGCTGGCAATATTCGGAACTGTGTGGAGAATTTACCCGAAATGGGCTGCCACACTGAGATCATTTTTGTGGAGGGCAATTCAACCGATCCAACCTGGGCAGAAATGCAACGAGTGCAGGCGGAGTTTGGCCAAACGCGGGATATCAAGATCCTCCAACAGGATGGTAAAGGCAAAGGCGATGCGGTTCGTAAAGGATTTGCTGCCGCGACGGGTGATATTTTGATCATTTTGGATTCTGATCTGACGGTTCAAGCTGAAGATATGCCTAAGTTTTTCCGGACTGTCACCTCAGGTCAATGTGATTTTGCCAATGGATGCCGTTTGGTGTATCCACTCGATAACTCAACCATGCCTAGTTTGAATCGTTGGGCCAATCGCTTTTTTGCTGGGTTGTTATCGTATATTTTGGGCATCCAGATCAAAGACTCTCTGTGTGGAACCAAGGTGTTACGCCGATCCGATTACCTCACGATCCTGGCCAACCGGAACGACTTTGGTGACTTTGATCCGTTTGGAGATTTCGATCTATTGTTGGGAGCTGTCAAGCACAATCTGAAGATCATGGATATTCCGGTTCGCTACTATCCTCGGATCTATGGTCAATCCAATATCCAGCACGTTAAAGAAGGGTTCATGTTGCTTAAAATTTGCTGGTTTGCCGCCCGCAAGTTCAGGATTGGGGTTTAGTCTATAGTAGATGCTTCTGGTGATCTTCAGCCAGCTTCTGAATTTGATGAATTTCCTGAGAACTAACGGCTTGGGCTTCAGCGGTGGCAGGGGTCTTCGAGCCATAACCAGTGTGTTCAGTCCATCCGCTGCAAACCCTGGTTAGGCATGCCTCACCGATTAACTTAAACTGCTCAATGCTTGGATTATAACCATGCCACCCTCGACTGCATCAAGTTGGATTCGATAGCCGTAGAGCAAGCTCATCCCAACCAAGGGTGCTGTATCAGATTCGTTGATATCGATTTGTCGCAACTCTCCATCCCAAATGACTAAGCCACGATATACGTCAAAAATACAAGTGCTTCCATCCCCTAGAATTCCTTCTTCACGTCGATATGCCCGTAAGCTGAGATCTCCAAGCACTGAAAAAGGCAGTGTCAGAAAACCTGTAAATCCCGTATCAATGACAGCATCGATCATTTGCCTCTGTGAATCTGCATTGCCTACGACCAGACGGATTGTCACCTCGCAGTTTTGATCAACAATTCCTTGCATCATAGGGTTATTTATTGCAGACGACCTACGCCAAAACGATGAACCCCTCTGTGACCAATCCGAACACACCAAATTTGAGCATCAGGACAGCGTTCAAGCAATCGATCTGAAGCCGTCATCGTGTCCTTGGCTAATTCAAAAGCTCCCGTTTCGATATCGATCGCCACAATTTTTCCATGATTGCCCTGTTCAACTTGGGGACGCACCTGAGATTCATAAATCTCATTACCATATCGAGCAAATTCCTCTTTGCTATATCGAAGTTGCTGAACTGTCATAGACTTCAACCTCGTTACAACGGTATGCCTACATTTTACCTTGAACTATCAACTCCTTAGCGGCGCGCCAAGATCTCCCCAATGTCAGCAAAGATCGCGACAACCAAAGCGTCCGTTGCAGCAAAAGTTAGAAAGACCTCAGCAACGATCACAAACTGGACTCAGAGCAAAGATCTGGAGCAACCGA
>CAZONZ010000167.1:0-8494 GCA_964581005.1 uncultured bacterium | reverse complement strand
AAGCTAGTAAGAAAGGTTTAGCTATTATACTATCCTTTCCTTTGGAGGACTACCCGGTAGGTACTATCTGCGACAGCGTTATTACGCGCAAACGCTGGGGCGTTTTCTATCAAAAGATCCATTTGAAGGCTACCTGGATATTCCAGGAACTTTACATCCTTATGTATATTCTGCTAACAACCCTGTAGTTTTTATCGATCCATCAGGGGAGGGATTCCTCGCTTCGCTCAAGATTGCTGCTTTGCGTTCTATTGTTGTTATAAAAACTTCTCGGACAGGTGCAGCAGGTCTTAGTGTATTGGGAGCCCTTTTCGGTTGTGGTATTGCACTTACAGTTAATCGTCTGTATAACATAGAGCTACTAGCCAACCCTTCGGCAAGCATAGGAGTTGGCTTGGTATTTTTGTATCTTAGCAGGGTTGGAGAGACAGCCAAAAGACTTCCTCCTAATGTGTATGTTGATTTCCTAGCAGGATATTTACTTTGCGCGGCATTTGATCCTGCATAGAACCTGTTTGGTATCTCCCTCAAGACTCTCTCCGAGATGGAGATCCAGCAGATTCCTCATGGATCATTCAAGCCCAATTGGAGTCAATGGTTGAGTTTCAGATCTCAAGTGGGCTCTATATCGGATATTGCGTTCTGTAAACCTTCTGTCTCACTGAATTCTTGTATGTTACTATTAATGAGAGAGTAGGTTTTAAAGCATGATTAATAGACAAGGGGGAAGAAATTGCTTAGCTTAACATGTCTTAAATTGTTGATGCAAGTATTGTCTACATTCTTGGTTGTAGGGTTTTGGATCCTACTGATTTACCTGGTTGTGTGCATCAGCTTTAAAGTAAATTATTTGCCGGAAATAACAGCAGTTCGAGTTTTTATTCTTGGCTATATAGCTTATGGGCTCCGGTTTGTTTTTATTGTTGTCACTGAATTGCAATCTAAACTTATGCAAAATGAAATAAGAGGTAGAATAGATTGGGTTTCTCAAATCGTTCAGTCTAGTTGGGCTGTAATCAAGAACTGGAATGTATTCTTTAGACTGTCTGTAATAATATTGTTAGGGGCAGCTGTTGTCCCATTTGTAGCACAACTAGTCTTCAAAGCTTGTATGAATGGGCGTGGCCCTTATCCTGAATGTGATAGGCCAGATAGTTGGATTGTCAGCCAGTTTTCTCTTCCTTTTTATGGACACGTTATCACTTCGCTTGTTGATGACCATTTCAAAAAGGATAAAGATGTAGCCAATTAAACAAAGCGCTTAGCCATCAGATAGATCCTAACAACCTGGCATGGCATTAGCTGCCTTTGCCTTGATTGTTGCTCTGGAAGAGTAGTTGTTCAGGGATATACACTGACAGCTCGGACGAATGCCGCGCCCGTGATCCGCTCAGTGGCTGTAACAGAGGCAGTGGCTGGGGTGATCTATGCCTACGACGTGCAAGCGACGGATCCGGATGGCGAGAGGGTGATCTATGTTCTGACGGATGCTCCGGAAGGGATGACGATGGATGAGCAGGGACGGATCCGGTGGACTCCAGCAGAAGGGATCTTGGATCCGGTCTCAGTGGCGGTTGAAGTGAGAGATCAGGCTGGGGCAACGGCGACTCAGAATTATCAGATCACGGTGGGAGCGGATCAGACTCCTCCTCAAGTGAGTGTGGTGCCAAGTCGGACTCCTGTGGCATTGGGATCCGAGGTGGTGGTGATCGTTTCGGCTTCGGACAATATTGGGGTTGAAGGTCTGAGTCTGAGGGTGAATGGGACTCCCGTTAGTCTGGATCTGAATGGGTTGGCAACGGTGGAAGTGGATCAGGTAGGGGAGATCTCTCTGGTGGCGACCGCGACGGATGCTGCAGGGAATCAGGCTCAAGCCCAGTCGAATTTTGCGGTGTTTGATCCGAGCAATGTTGCTGCTCCTGTGATCGATCTGCCGGATTTGGGAGACGAGGTGATCACGGCTCCGACCAATATTGTGGGGACGGTGAGTGACACGGATCTGATCGATTATGTCCTCGACGTTGCCTCTGTGGGATCGGATGCGTTTGTGGAGATCGTTCGAGGAACGGAGTCGGTCACCGATGGGGTTTTGGGGCAGTTTGATCCTTCCTTGTTGGACAATAATGCTTACACGCTGCGACTGACGGCGAGAGATGCGATTGGGAATGTGATCTCGACGGAAACCACGGTGAATGTGGCCGGGGAGTTGAAATTGGGGAATTTCCAGTTGTCGCTTACGGATCTGGAGATTCCAGTGAGTGGGATCCCGATCACAGTGGCCCGGACTTACGACAGTCTGAAGGCGAATCAGCAAGATGAGTTGGGCTATGGCTGGCGCTTAGAGTTCCGGGATACGGATCTGAGAACGAGTTTAGGTCGGGATCGGGTATTTGAGGAGTTAGGAGTTAGAACGACGGCCTTTGATGAGCGCACACGGGTTTACATCACTTTGCCTGGAGGTCAACGAGAAGCCTTTAGCTTTAGGCCCAGGATCGATCCGATTTCTCGTTACTTCCCGCCTGTGGATTTTGGGGATCCGACACTCTATCGACCTGAATTTGAGGGGGATCGTGGGGTAACCAGCACCTTAACAGTTCAGGATGTGGTGCTGACGAGAGGAACGGATGGGCGCTTCTTTGGGCTGAATGGAGGAGGGTATGATCCGGCGAATACGACCTATGGCTATGGTGGGTACTACAAACTGACCACGAAGCAGGGAACAGTTTATCGGATTGATGCTGGGACAGGAGATCTGTTGACAGTGACGGATCTGAATGGAAATGAGCTGAGCTTTACGGATGCTGGGATCTTCAGCAACACAGGTAAGGCGGTCACCTTTGGTCGAGATCAACAAAATCGGGTGACTCATGTGACCGATCCGATGGGGTATCAGGTGAAGTATGCCTATGATCTGGCTGGGGATCTGGTCGCAGTAACGGATCGGGAGGAGAGTAACACCCAGTTCAAGTACGAAGAACCGAGTCGAGCTCATTATTTGACGGAAATTGTGGATCCGTTGGATCGGCCTGTTTCTCGAACTGAGTACAATGAGCAGGGGCAATTAGTTCAGCTATTTGACAGTGATGGAGAAGTGATTGAGATAACTTACGATCCTGATATCTCTAGGGAAACCGTTAAGGATGCACTTAGCTATCCCACCATCTTTGAGTATGACGAGCGCGGCAATATTATTCGAGAAATTGATGCACTCGGTGGGATCACGACTCGCACATTCGATCTTGACAATCGGCCTCTAACCCTAACAGATCCAGAGGGGATCACTGTAACTCATACCTATGATCGAGAGGGGAATCTGATCTCTGCTGCAGATGCACTTGGCAACACAACGCGCTTCACCTTCAACCGCTTGGGTGAGGTGACAACACGGACCAATCCTCTTGGGGATACGACAACGTATGTCTATGATGAGCGAGGCAACTGTTCAGTATCAATTTGATCAGGCTGGTTATCTCACTGCTATTTCCGATCCTCTTGGGCATACGACTCAGTTCGAGTATGATCCTTCAGGCCGGGTTGACCGTGTCATTGATGCCAAGAATCATGAGACATCTTATACCTATGATGACAATGGTAAGCAGTTGACGGAAACAACCACGGTCACGACTTCTGAGGGATTACAAACTTACACAAGTCACTGGACCTATGATCAGAATGGCAATATGTTGACTTGGACAGATCCAGCTGACCAGTTGATTATTCATGAGTATGACCCACAAAATAATTTGATTGCTGTTACCGATCGATTAGGTCGGCGCACAGAATATGATTTCGATGCTCAGGGCAGGGAGATTGCAATTCACTATCCTGATGACACCTCAGACGAGACGATTTATGATGCCAATGGCCAAGAGATTGCCGAAATCGATCAGGCTGGTAGAACCACACACTATATCTATGATCCTTTAGGCAGGGTCACAGAGGTCATCCTCCCTGATGAAACGCCTGAAGATCTAACGGATAATCCCCGCTTGAAAACGGAGTATGACAAGGCTGGTCGAGTCACCGTTCAAATTGATGAGCTTGGCCATCGCACTGAGTTTGAGTATGACAAGGGTAATCGCCAGATCCTGAAGCGGAATGCTTTGGGTCATGAAACTCATTATGTTCATGATGCTGAGGGCAAGCTGGTTCAAGAGATCGATCCGTTAGGGCGGATCACTCGCACGGTCTTTGATGCTGTGGGTCGGCCTGTGGGAACGATTTACCCCGATGGGACTCAGGTCAATGATCTCTTTGATCAAGCTGGTCGAATTGCTGTTAAAACGGATGCAGTGAATCGAGCCACTCGCTATGTCTATGACGAACTGGATCAAGGGATCGAGATTGAACTCCCAGACGGGGCACGGATCCAGCGGACCTATGATGAGCTCAATCGCATGATCACCGAAACCGATCCGAAGGGCAAGATCAGGATGTTTGAATATGATCCAGCGAACCGTTTGCTCACGATTCGAGATGGCTCCGAGACTCGCATGACGACATATACCTATGATGCGGTCAGCAATCAGACGAGTGTCACCGATCCACTGGGTCATCAAACGGAGTCTATCTACGACGAACTCGATCGGCCTATGGAGACGATCGATCCAGACGGGGAACGGGTCAAGACGACCTACACTCCTACAGGAGAGGTTGAAACGATCACGGATCAAGCGGACAATGTGACTCGATTTGAGTATGATGAGCGGGATCGTCTCACTGCGGTTGTGGATGATCTCAATCAGCGGACTGAGTATGGCTATGACGCGAGTGGGAATCTGATCTCGATCAAGGATGCAAACGGTCATGTCACAACTTATGAGTATGATGAGCTCAACCGTCGCATCGCTACGATCCTTCCCCTAAATCAACGGATGACGATGACCTACGATCAAGTGGGCCATGTGGAGAGTGCAACGGATTTTAAGGGTGATACGATCACTTACGAGTATGATCCACGGAATCGAGTCCAGGTCAAACAGATCTCGGAAACGGAAGCTGAGACTTACACGTATACTCCCACAGGTATGATGGAAACGGCAACGGATGGCCGTGGCACAACGACTTACACCTATGATCAACGGGATCGGCTGCTTGCTCGACAAGAACCGGATGGTCGAACCATTCGTTATCGCTATGATCTGATCGGTCAACGGACGGAGATGAAGACGCCTGCTAATACGATTGGCTATGACTATGATCTGTTTGGGCGGCTGCGGCAGGTAACGGATCCGGAGCAGGACGTGACTGAGTTTAGCTACGATGATGCGGATCGATTAATGAAAATTGACTATCCGAATGGACTGCGAGAGAGCCGGAATTACGATCCTGTAAATCGATTGACTGAGATTCGTCATGAGGATCAGTCAGAGAGGTTGGCCCAGTACCGTTACACCTTGGATCGAGTGGGACATCGGACTCAGGTTGAAGAGTTGAATGGTCGGGTTGTGGACTATGACTATGATGACCTATACCGTCTGATCCAGGAAACGATTACGGATCCAGTGGCGGGTAACCGGACAATCCGTTACCAATACGATCCATTTGGAAATCGTCTGCAAAAGGACGACTCCGTTGAGGGTGTGACGACCTACAGTTACGATGACAACGATCGGCTGGAGCGTGAGACAAACGCAGAGGTGAAGATCTACGGCTACGATGCCAATGGCAATACTCTGTCGCGTCAGGTTGGAAGCAATCCAGTGGATACATTTGATTGGGATCGGCAAAATCGATTGGTGGGTGCTCAGGTTGATGGAGACGAGATCGAGTATGAGTATGATGTCAAAGGGATCCGGGTGGGAGCTCGGTTGAATGGAGAAGAAACTCGTTATCTCATTGATGCAACTCAGCCCTATGCCCAAGTGATTGAGGAGTACACGCCCGATGGATCAGTGTCAGGGGCCTATGTGTATGGAGATAGGTTACTGTCTCAGAAGAGGGGAAGTGAGCGATCCTACTATCATGCAGATGGACTTGGCAGTCAACGATTACTGACGAACGGAGCTGGCCAGATCAGTGATACCTACACCTACGATGCTTACGGCCAGTTATTGAGTTCCACAGGATTAACCCCCAATGTTTATCGATTTGCGGGTGAGCAGTTGGATCCGGTGTTGGATCAGTATTATCTGCGAGCTCGATATTATGATCCTGGGGTAGGACGGTTTCGTGGGAGAGATCCGTTTGAGGGAGTGTTGGAGGATCCACTTTCCTTGAACAAGTATGCTTATGTCAATGGGAATCCTGTTAATGGGACGGATCCGAGTGGTTTGTTACGAGATCTTTTCGCGGAAGCGATAGCTGCATTAAAGATCCAGCAGGTGCTCCGTACAATCACATTCGTGCCATTTTTCGTTCCACTACCAGATACAATTGAAAAGACTGGTAAATTTCCAGATGAAATTATCCAGAGAATTCCTGGATTTGCCAACATTGCAAGGGACACTATTAATTCCTTTAGTGCATTGCATTGGCAACTTCAAGCTGATCGGATAGCATCTTGTTCTAAGATAGGAGTGATCTGTAGGATTCAAGGATATCCGGTGCTTGTTCATGGAAACGATCTTCCAGAGACTGCTCAACATATCTTAGATGCTATATCAGGCGCAGGTAATTACAATCCTAATCCAACAGTGAATATCCCCTTGGGCAGCTTGTATGTTGCTCGATCTATGCTTCTTCGTAAGAAAAAATCATGGCCTAGACGAGGTCAAGGCAATGCAACCAAGTCACAATACTGGTATAATAAGGAGAGCCAATGTGATAAAGTAGCAAGAGTGAAGAAATCGCCACCTGAGGGAAAGGGGTTTACGTGTGACGAATACCCATTTGCATCTACATGGGTAGCGGGCTACCCTGGCTACGCGCTTGGAGTCGTATCAATTCGACTCGTTGCTAACAAAGAGCAGTTGTCTAGATCCAAGGGTGGAGCACATGGAAGTCAATACTACAAAGTCAATCAGTTTTACAACCGCTCTAAGCTTAAAGCAGATGATCCTCTTTTAGGCTGGTTTGGCTCCGTTGGACAATTGACCTTTGGATCGTTTTGGATAAGCCGTGAAGGGCTAGCCCAACCTTTTGTTGGTCGTGCTAAAAACCAATCATGATTTCAGTGAGTGAGGTTCTGATGTCTAAGTTGTTCCCGGTTCTTAATAAAATGTTTACTTGGCTTGAGGAGAATCGTCCTGAAGCAGTTGAGCAACTCAAACCTGGCCTCAGCGATCAGCAAATCTCTGAGATCGAAGCCTCCTACTTCCCTTTCCGATTACCTGATCCGGTTCGCCAAATATATACTTGGAGAAATGGCATTGATATTCCTATGCCTGCGGAAGATATTGATCTCTTAAACGAATGGGCGCTGATATCACTTGAGAGCAGTGCTGAATCCTATTGTTCTGAGGATGATCCTGAGGATCCCTATAATCCTTTGTATAAGCTCTTAGTCCCGTTATTTTCCCGTAACTATGATATCGAATTCCTTTGCCTTGAAGTTGTCAATGATCAACCAGGCCGCCTCTTTCTTACTGACGGAGAAGATCCAACTGCTGAGCCAACAGAACTCTACCCAGATCTCTTGAATATGATAGTCGTTGAAGGCTTAGAGGCTGGAATGATCTATGTCGATGATTCAGGAGATCTGTTCTGGAGTAGTGACCCTGGATCCAATTTCAGTGATTCTGATAGCAGCACACAAATTATTGAGAATTTACAGGCTGGAACGATCTATGTTGATGATGCGGGAGATTTTCATTGGAGTAATAGTCCTCCGCCTGACCTTAGTAATTCTGATAGCAGTGGATGCATTGATTCATTACCCCACATTGGATCCGGAAGCATAGATCAAACCCAGATTAGCTTGAGTGACCAGCTTCAAGGAATCTCCTCTCCAATTGAGCAACAACACTTTATTGAGCAGTTCGCAGAGAGTCATGCTGGGGATCCAGAAACCATCCCTAGTCTCCTTGCCGAACTTCAGCTCGAACGAGAAAGCATTAACAACCCGGCGATCATTCGTTCTTTAGGCAAACTGAACGCCCATCAACCTGAAGTGATTTCTGCTCTGCTCACGATTTTGGCAAAAGGGCCTCGGCTTAGTTGCCTAGTCGTTGCTGAAACATTGCACAAAATTGCATCGGGTAATCAAGAAGCTATTCACACTCTAGCCCAGCTTGCTGATCAGACAACGGATGAAAAAAGACGTCTCTACATTGCCCAAGCATTAGGAGGTATTGGCAAAGGCAGTGAAGTTGCTAGAGATGCTCTGATCCGAGTTATATACAATAGTTCAAGCAGTAAGACTCAGCATGCAGCTATCAATGCTCTCAACCAAATTGACTCTGGTAGTCAGGAAGCTATCGAAGCCTGCTTACATATTGTGCAATCAGGAGAAAGCTCAGATGCTCGTTTTGCCGCGATGAACCATCTTGGCAAAATTGCGATCGGAAACCCGTTGGTGATTGAGACCTTTAAAGCCATGATCCAAACCCAGGGA
>CAZONZ010000166.1:0-8498 GCA_964581005.1 uncultured bacterium | reverse complement strand
GACCAGGAAAAGCGGCCCTAAAAGGGCGGGGCTTGTATCCCATTGATTTTGGTCACCCGTCAAGAGCCTTGCCAAGTCCGCATTCTGGCCAAATCTCGATCGCCAGATCCAAATTTAGCATGGGTGATCAGGGTGATCAGACGGTCTAGGGATTCACGATCCAGAGTTTGGTTGAGGGGGAGAGGGTGTGGGATTCGCTTGGGGTAGGAGGCTCAGGCGCTCCTTGGCCGCCGCATAAAACTGAGCTCGTTGCAGGTGATATTGGGCTAATTCTGTGTTGGTCTTCTCTTTGCCCCATCGAACTTGTTCTAACAACACCAGTAGCTGATCATATTGGGTGGGATCGGCTTTCACTAAGGCCATTAACACAAAAATCTCAACGGACGTAATCCGAAGATGAGCTTTCCCTTTGAGAGCAGGCATCCGGTCCAAAATGATCGGCTCAACCTGACTGATGAACCACTCTGGCAATTGTGAGATCACCACAATCAAAAAATCGCTGAGCAGAGGGGGGCGATCTTCGGCGGCAGCAATGGCAACAGCTTGGCCACACAGGTGGTTCAAGATCGTGCTCAGGTTGGTTTGTCCCAACGATTCAACCTCAAAAAAACGGCGATGCTCTTTCGCAAAGCGGGGTCCTAGATGGTAAACCGTCTGAATGATCTGAGGGATCTGAGCTTCTTGGGGCAGCAGCGCTTCGAGGCGAGTATTGAGCTCCAGGGGAGGGCGCAGATCAGGACTCGAACCAGGGAACGATTCTACAAACAGCTGGGGTGGAGGAGGAGTGTAGTCCATGATACGAGTATCCTGGATAGCCTCAGGGGGAGAGACAAAATGGGCATTGCTTCTTCAACTATACTCAGTTTGCCCTGCTTCGGGGATCTGTCCCCATTCGTGTGATCCCAGCTGCAGACTTAGCGACAACCGATCCAGATCAAAGGGGCCAACAGGCATGACAGGTCCACTGATTTTTGCGGTGGCGTTCGTAAAATCGGAGTTCCCAGCCAACGGGCTGCTGCAGATCGATCTGAGCTTGGGCCAGTTGAGTCAGCAGCTCAGCCTGATCAGGTCCAAATTCATACGCCAAACTCAAGTGCAGCCAATCCTTGGGACGGAGATCATCTCGCCGGGTCGCTGAAGGTGCTTGGCGAGCAAACTCAATGATCACCTGTTTGATCCAGTCTGATTGCAGAGCTAATCCATGAAATTCTGGCCAAAGAATCAATTCCTGGATCTGGATTACGGGATCCGGTTGAGTGGAACGAGCCTGGATCAGCACCTGATTCAGAATAGAGATATAAAACGGGATGACCTCGAAGTGATCGTGAAAAAAACCCGTCAAGCTGCAGTGAGGCATATAGGCGTGAGCGGGATTAAGGCCCACATGGTAGCGAGAGAGTTCAAAATAAAGCTCGATCTGTTTAGCTAGATCCCCTATAGGGCAAGCGTAAACAATCAATTCCCGGATCGGTGAATCCATAAAAAGTGATTGAGAAAGAGATCGAGCTGGAGGTCATTCAACAGAATCAGCATTGGCGAGAAGACTAGAACGCTACAGATTCCTCATAATTGGAGATCTCAGCCAAGTCTTCAAGCGAGCGCCGACCTCGATAGAGCGTGCCATTGATCAGCCAGGTGGGATAGCTTTGGATCCCAGCTTCATTACACGCTTCAGCTTGAGGTGTCCCCTGCCCATTAGGCGAACATTCCACATAAGGGACTTGATCAAAGGCAGAACCAAATAGTTCCTTCTGCTCCACACAATGAGGACACCAGTAGGCTCCATACATAGTTCCATCGATCACTTGCAGGTGGCTAGCCAGTCCTTGGGCCAACGGGCTTGCCGGAGGAGCTTGATTGGCGTAAACCCCGATCGTGAACACCAAGGTAAATAAACTGATCAACACATAGCTGAAACCCAACCGCCCCCAATCGATCCAGCGATGCCCCAGTAGCGTGACCAAAAAGATCCCGGTAACTAGTCCAATGGCAGTCAAGCAATAAAAGCAGAACTGCTGCAACACCGCAACCATGAGGTAAAGCATATACATCTCAAAGGCCAGCATTCCAGAGGCAGATACAAACAAAGCAGGCCAGCGCCATTGCTTCACGATCTTGATGGAGTCCGGCAAAATGGCCAGCAAAAAGACGATCAAAAAGCCTAAGAAGCCCCATGCTGCAGTCGGAATGCCAAGGAAAACAGCCCAACGACTGGCTAACACAAGATCACAGCCACCATCCAAGCCACAACCGAGTGCTGATTGCTGGGTCAGTTTAGAAAGGGTTAAGTAAGCTGTCAATAGCCCCCCCAGCCCAGAAAGCCCTGCCAGGATCGGGCGAGCGTATTGATAAAGCCACGGATCAGGTTCCCTGAGGTATGCCATAGGTCACGTCCTGGAAAATGCAGAGGTCAGGATCAGTCTTACTGATTATGCCATTGGGATCGAGTGCTGTTAACGGCGGTAAACCCTTAGCAGTTCACCCATTTTTCAATGTATGCAACAGAGAGCAGGTTCGGCTACGGATCCGATCCCCTCTGATGACGCCAAAGCACCCTCGCCCAAACCAGACGGTTCAACATGAGCGAGGTTTTAGGAGGTATCGAGGCTTGTCAGTGAAGCTTCTGATCGAGGCTGCTATTGCTGGATTCTGAAAGGCAGGATGAGATCCGCTAGCATTTAGGCTTCTGCAGCATCTGAGGCTGAGGACGATTGGGATCCCCCACCCATTTCCATCTCATTGCTGGCGGAGAAGCGTTCCATAAAGCGCATGAACCGATCCCACTCCGCTTCGGTCTCCATCTCGTAGATCGCTTCAATCGCTCTAAACTCACCGTTGACAAACTTGCCCTGAATTTTGCGACAGGTGATCTCGCCTTCTTCATCGCTCATCACCATCCCCATGATCTCCTGAGCATCCGAGATCAAATCGTCTTTCTCGAAGCGGAAGATGGCGGAACTCCGATTGCTGGACTTGGACTTCAACAACCGCACATTGGTGGGAACTTCCTTGACACCGCGACTAAACTCAATACTGGCCATGAACAGGTGCTGTGGTAGACAATCTCATCATTGTACAGTTATATCGTTCTGATCAGGTTTTTTGGTAAGCTTTGCAAAGCCAACAGCCTTCTAGTTTCGGCCTTGGGTCAGTTCTCCAGGTTGGATGATCACACTCCTGCTCGCTCGACTGGCTGAGCACTGAATGATTTCCTGATCCTACCTCCACCTCGCAAGTGTTGGGTGGAAAACGATCGGAGCAGATCATTGCTAAACTTAACCAAGAAACATGACGAGCAAGGATCCTATGGCTGCAACTGTTGAAATCTATACCTGGAGCTGGTGCCCTTTCTGCCGCCGTGCCAAACATCTGCTCAGCCAGAAGGGGATTGAGTTTAAAGAATATGAGATCGACGGCGATGAGGCTGCCCGTGATCAGATGGCCGCACGCGCCGATGGACGCCGCAGTTTGCCCCAAATTTTTATTAACGATCAGCATATTGGTGGCTGTGACGATCTCTTTGATCTGGATGCTGCTGGCAAACTCGATCCGTTGCTCCAAGCCGCTTGATCCTCCTGGTACCGATTGGTTCAGCTTCTGATCTGGCCACACCTGCTGAGCTTCTGAGCTACCGGATCGCTGGATGGGTCGATGATCGATCGACTTCGGTGGATAATCGATCCGGCTTAGCGTTGGAGATCCATCAGTCAGACAACAAGGGTTGGGGAATTCTCAGGCATTAGCAACATAGAGACATAATCTGTAATCGTGAGTTGTGTTTCGTTGCGTTGCCGTGATCCTGCCAAAACAGCTGAGGACTGGAGCAACAACAGGTTTAGACTAAGGAACAAAGAGGCCGTTGTGCTGCTGGTCCTGCTGCCGATCTGTCTGGCTTGCCAGG
This sequence comes from uncultured bacterium, assembly GCA_964581005.1. Classification (GTDB taxonomy): domain Bacteria; phylum Cyanobacteriota; class Cyanobacteriia; order Thermostichales; family Thermostichaceae; genus CAZONZ01. The sequence continues at coordinate 4,597 of CAZONZ010000166.1, read as the reverse complement.
GTTGAGATCGAGGCTGATCGGGGTGCCGCCGCAACGCTTTGGCGCATCTGTATACGACTGAGGGAGAACTATGACCGTCGCCGCCCAATCCATTGAACAACTTGCTATCAATACGATCCGCTTCCTCGCGGTCGATGCGGTTCAGAAAGCCAAGTCCGGCCACCCAGGGCTGCCGATGGGGGCGGCACCGATGGCCTATGTGCTCTGGCAGCAGTTTATGAAATTCAATCCCCGCAATCCGGATTGGCCGGATCGGGATCGGTTCATTCTTTCGGCAGGGCATGGGTGCATGTTGCAATACGCCTTGCTGCATCTGACCGGCTACGATGTCAGTCTTGATGATCTGAAACAATTCCGGCAATGGGGCAGTATCACCCCCGGTCACCCCGAAAACTTTGAGACCCCTGGGGTTGAAGTCACAACAGGCCCTCTGGGTCAAGGGGTTGGCAATGGGGTCGGTTTAGCGATCGCAGAAGCCCATTTAGCAGCAACCTTCAACAAGCCCGGTCATACCATCGTGGATCATTACACCTATGTGATCGCGGGGGATGGCTGCAACATGGAAGGGGTGGCCAGTGAGGCCGCATCAATGGCGGGTCACCTGAAACTGGGCAAGCTGATCATGCTCTACGACAGCAACAGCATCTCGATCGATGGCAGCACCGAGATCGCCTTTACCGAAAATGTGGGGGCTCGCTACGAAGCTTACGGCTGGCATGTTCAATCTGTTGAAGAGGGCAATACCGATCTGGATGCCATTGCCAAGGCGATCGAAAACGCCAAAGCAGTCACCGACAAGCCTTCCTTCATCATTGTCACCACCACCATCGGCTATGGATCTCCCAACAAGGCTGGCACAGAAGGGGTGCATGGAGCTCCGTTGGGCGAGGATGAGATCAAGCTGACCAAAGAAAATCTGGGTTGGCCGTTGGAGCCGACCTTCCTGATCCCTGAAGATGTTCTAAATCATTTCCGCAAGGCGATCGAGAAGGGATCCAAGGCTGAGGCGGAATGGGAAGAGCGTTTTGCAGCCTACAAGTTGGCCTATCCGCAGGAGGCCGCCGAGTTTGAGCGGAGACTGATGAAACAGGAACTGCCCCAGGGCTGGCAAGAAGCTCTGGCTCCAGTGGCTGAGACGGGTACTGAATCCACTCGTAATCTCTCCAAATTCTGTTTGAATGCGTTGGCTCCTGTGATGCCGGAACTGTTGGGTGGATCAGCGGATCTGGCTCACTCCAACATGACCCTGCTCAAGGGATTGCCTGAATTCCAACCGGGATCTTACGAAGGCCGCAACTTCCGGTTTGGGGTACGGGAACATGGAATGGGTGCAGTGTCCAATGCTATGGCTCTGCATGGGGGTCTGATTCCCTACGATGCGACTTTCTTGATCTTCACTGACTACATGCGAGCTGCGATCCGGTTGTCTGCTCTGTCGCAGATTCGGGTGTTGCACATCATGACCCACGACTCGATTGCCCTGGGTGAAGATGGTCCCACCCACCAGCCGGTTGAAACGATTGCGTCCCTGCGGGTGATCCCGAATTTGTTGGTGAATCGACCTGCCGATCCACGCGAGGTGGTGGCTGCCTATCAGGCTGCTCTGCTCCAGGTGAAAACGCCTTCGTTGTTGATCTTTACTCGTCAAAAGGTGAATCCCCTGGAGGGAACCTCGATTGAGGGAGCCATGAAAGGTGGCTACGTGGTGGTCGATGCCCCCAATCCGGAGCTGATCTTGATCGGAACGGGATCGGAGTTAGGGTTGGTGGTGAAGGCAGCAGAGCAGTTGAAGGAAGAAGGCAAAGCAGTCCGAGTGGTTTCTCTGCCCTGTTGGGAATTGTTTGAAGCTCAGACCCAGGAGTACCGCGATTCCGTGTTACCTCCAAGTGTCAAGAAGCGCGTCTCTGTCGAAGCAGGGTGTGACTTCGGTTGGTGTCGCTATGTCGGTGATCAAGGTCGTGCGATCGGGATCAACCGCTTTGGTGCTTCAGCCCCTGGTGGCGTCTGTCTGGAGAAGTTCGGGTTCACCGTCGAGAACGTTGTGAACACCGCACGCGAAGTCCTAGCTCAGTAGACTGACTCACCTTGATCGTTCGGACTAAAGCTCCGAATGTGATGAATATTGAGCATCGATCCAGTAGGTCACTCTGCTGGATCGTTTTGTCTGGATATTTTGGCTGTGAGGAAGTCAGGAATGGCCATCGTAACCCTTCTCGATGATCTGTGCCCTCCCTAAGTTTTGCAGTCTCAGAAGACTATAACTCTGTCCTGGTTTCCTGCAGTAACCGAGGGAACCCAACTCGATCGGCAGGATCACTCAGGACTCGTTCCGGGTTGGCTACCTCTTCGCCCGTGACGCCATGGATCCGTAGAACATAGCTGAGGAAGAGCCTTGCTGGGGAGAACGTACAGTGACCGTATTGTTGTCAGCAACTTCTTCGCGGTTCCTCCTCTAGGTCTACGCGATGACTAGGTGGGTGCTCCAGAAGTCATCCCCCAATGGGCTCGATCGGGTTTGGGGAGGGTTTCTTACCAACTTTTACCAACCTGTTGAGTCCCTTGGGTTGCCTGCTCCAGCTCCGTCTAGGCAGACTATTGGCCAGTCGCTATAGTAGCTCAAGGGGCTAGACTCAAGCCAAGCCAAGGGAGGACGCGATGCCATCCAATCTCTACGAAACCGACTTTTACGCCTGGACAATAGAACAGTCGAAGCTACTCCAGGAAGCTGACTTTAAGCATCTAGATATTGTCAACCTAGTAGAGGAAATTGAGTCTTTGGGGAAACAGCAGCGCCAGGAACTCAGAAACCGACTCGGTGTTTTAATTGGGCACCTACTGAAATGGGACTACCAACCCGAAAAGCGCAGTAAAAGCTGGCGAGTTACCCCTGCGATCCAGCGGCGCGAAATAAACGATCTCTTGGAAGAGAACCCTAGTCTGAACCCCTATTTACCCGAAGCGATCTCAAAGGGTTATCAAGCAGGCTTAGACTTAGTCGTTTTAGAGACCCCTTTGGATTATCCAGACTTACCAGCGCAGTGCATCTACACCGCTGATCAAATTTTTGATCCTGAGTTTCCCGCTGGCATCCATGAAGTCTAGGTTTGTGATAGGTTGCTCCGCTCGTTCTCCGATCGTCCTAACCACCCTTAAATTCACATCTGACGTTAAAATTATCAGTTTATGCCCCAATCTGCGGAATGTGGGTTGTGCTATTCGGAATATTCCAGCCCACTGAGTTGGCTCTCGATCAAGGCAAACAGAAGCTGGAGCCTCATACAGCAAGATTTATGGGTGAGAGGTGAGCAGTTTTGGGGATGATGGATCTAGTTTTCTGGGTTGATTCTTAACTTCTATGTCTTCTGCCACGCCTCTTGATCTTTCTTCTGTTGAGCGAGATCGCTTGCACCGCCTGATTCCTAAGGACTGGCAACGGAGCTTGAGCCTTCAGACGATGGCTTCAGCTCGATCGGGTCCGATCCGGGTGATGGAGCAGCGAGTGGATCAGTTTGTGGTTGAAATTTATCCGCCGCAGTGGGAAGCACTCACGCTTGATCAGCGGAATTTGCTCTTCTGGCATCAGATCGCTCGGATTCAGGCTCAGACGGTGCCACGGGAAGGGTGGGAACGATCGGCCTTGTTTCTGGGTTTAGGCGGAGCTGTGGGAGAGCTGTGGGTGCAAGATACGGTTTTGCTGCTGATCAGTTTGGGGTTAGTAGGAGTTGCCGCCTATCGGCTCTATCGTCGGCGTCGAGATCCGCAGCGATTTCAAGTTGCTATTGAAGCCGATCAAGCTGCGATCAAAATGGCCACTCAATTTGGGTACAGTTCTACCTTAGCGCTAACAAGCTTGGTGACGGCGTTGCAAGGGTTGATGGATCAAACGAAGTCTGAATCGGCGCGCTCACTCTATCGAGCTCGATTGGAAAAGTTGCGCAGATAGAGAACAAAAGACGCTGTGGGATCCGTCATCCATTAGAGCACTGCTGCGAGAGTTGTGATCACGATAGTCCTGGAAGTCCTCAGGGTAAGGAGTCAGGATCAAAGCCCAGAGCTTGCAACTGTTGGCGCAATCGCTGGTTCTGCTGCTCAGCATGATCGGCACGTTGTCGCTGCTGCTGGGCTTCCTGCTCCTTGGCTTCAGCGGCAGTTGGGACGAGTTCCCCTGCTGTTGTGAAGAATCGGAGCCGATCGTCATGAATACCCAGATAGAGTTCCAGTTGCTCACTCCACATCCAGCCCCGCTCTGTCCGGAGGATCGGCTGGTACTCGCCATCAATTAGCCGGAAACCTTCAAATTCTTGCAGGGTATTGGGATCCTCTGGAAGGTTGGGATCAAACCAGAAGTATTCGGGAGTCTGGAACTGATCTTGATAGAGTTCTTTCTTGGTGGTCCGATCGACACGGGCTGTTTTCGGAGAGAGCAACTCAATGATCAGGTTGGGATAAGCGTAGTTCTCATTCCAGATCATCCAACTCCTGCGCTCACGCGGATCGGTGTTCAAGATGACGAAGAAATCGGGGCCGCGAAAGTCTTGGTTAGTTTTCTGATCAGGGTTGTAGTAGATCGTCAGGTTGCCACTGGCATAGAAGTCAC
>CAZONZ010000165.1:4916-8520 GCA_964581005.1 uncultured bacterium | reverse complement strand
GTAAGTAAGATCCGCCTAGCCAAGATCTTCTGAAAAGCATTATGATCAGAGGCTGCTGTTTTTTTCAATCGGCCATGCCCAATATTAAATCTGCTGCCAAGCGTGTTCAGATCGCTGAGCGTAATCGGCTCCGCAATAAAGCAACCAAGTCCGCGATCCGGGTTGTGATCAAAAAAGTTTTTGCCCTAGCGGATGCCTATGCCGCCCAAAATCCCGATGTGACCCTCGATCAGCTCCAGGAAGCCATGAGTGCTGCCTTTAGCCGGATCGACAAAGCGGTCAAAACAGGAGTTCTGCATCGCAATACTGCTGCCCGTCGTAAAGCCCGCCTCTCCCGCCGATTTGCTGCAGTGACCCAAACCCAAAGCCCAGATCAGCCTGCGAATGCCGAGATCGTCACCCCGATCTCAGATGAATCCCCAGAGACTTCTGAGGTAGCTTGAAGGTGAACCTGTCGATCTCGATGTTGCTTGCGATCCATGCTGACTGCTCCTGCTGATCCTCAATCCCCCCCGTTGCCCCCCTCCCTGATCGATACCCACGTTCACCTCAACTTCGAGGCTTACACGGACGATCTTGCAACTGTTGCAGCCCAGTGGCGCTCTGCTGGGATCCGGCAATTGGTCCATTCCTGCTGTACCCCTGCCGAATTCCCCCAACTCCAAGCGATTGCTGATCAGTATCCCGAAGTCTTTCTGGCTGTAGGATTACACCCGCTCGAAGCTAAATCCTGGCACCCAGAGATGGCCACGGCGATCGATCACTATGCTTCTACTGATCGTAGAGTAGTCGCTATTGGGGAAACGGGTCTGGATTTTTATAAGTCCGATCTCGCTAGCCTTGATCTTCAATTCCAAGCCTTCCGCGCTCAGATTGAGATTGCCCAACGCTTAGATCGGGCCTTGATCATTCACTGCCGCGACGCTGCCGAAGCAACCCTTGACATCCTTAAAGAGGTTCAAGCCCAGCACCCCGATCAGCGACTACGCGCCGTGATGCACTGTTGGAGCGGCACCCCAGAGGAAACCCGTTGGTTTGTTGATCTCGGTTGCTGGATCAGCTTTAGCGGGATTGTCACCTTCAAAAATGCTCATACTGTGCGCCAGTCGATCTTGGAAGTGCCAGCCGATCAGCTCCTAGTGGAAACCGATTGTCCTTTTTTGGCTCCTGTCCCTTATCGAGGCAAGCGGAATGAACCTGCTTTTGTGACCCATGTTGCCGACACGGTGGCTCAGGTACGACAGCAATCTGTGGGTGATCTGGCAGAACAAACCACTGCTAACGCCCGTGCTCTTTTTCGTCTGCCTGCAACGTCCGTGAACCTGGGCTAGGATGATAACACTACGATCACCTCTCTTGATCCATCATGCTGCCGGGTGATCCAGCCCACGGTGATGGAGAGCACTTGAAAACTCACTTCGGACGATCCCCTCATGGCTGCTACCCTCATGGTCCCCAAAGTCAAACTCAAGCACCCTCCCCTCAAAATTCATGAGATGGGCGATAAAGTCTTGCGTCAGCCGGCAAAACGAGTTAGCCAGGTTAACCAGGAACTGCGCCAACTGATCCGTGACATGCTGCAAACAATGTATAGCTGCGACGGCATTGGTTTGGCGGCTCCCCAAGTTGGGATCCATAAGCGCCTGATTGTGATCGATATTGCTCCTGATCAGGCCGACAAGCCACCGATGGCCTTGATCAACCCTGAGATCCGGTCCTTTGGTGGCAAGATGATGACTGGTCAAGAAGGCTGTCTGAGTATCCCCAACGTGTTTTGTGATGTGAATCGTTACGACAGGATTGTGGTCTCTTATAAAGACGAAAACGGGCGGCCTCACCAGCTCCAAACGGATGGATTATTAGCCCGTGTGATTCAGCACGAGATCGATCACTTGAATGGGGTGCTATTCGTCGATCACGTTGACAATATGATCATGCTGGATCAAGAACTGCGGAAACATGGCTTTGATATTCGCCACGTCCAAAGCCGTAAAGCGATTGCCTCTTGATCTATAGTCTCAAGTCTGAGTCTCAAGCCTGTCCCATGATGTAGCCAAACAGGTTGGGATCCACAGCCTCTAATTGAATATCGGATAAGCCATATTCCGACCAGCGTCGATCAACCATTCCAGCCACTTCAGGATCGGCTTCCAAGGGTTCACCCCAGGCATGATCGGTTTCTGGAGGGATCTTGGTGGTGGCGTCGATCCCCATCCGGCCTCCTAAGCCGATCTTTTGACTGGCAAAGTCAAGGGTGTCAAAGGGCGTATCGGGCAGGATAAACACATCTCGAACCGGATCGACTTTTGAACTGATCGCCCAAACAACTTGACGAGGATCACGAATATTAATGGTGTGATCAACGACGATCACAAATTTTGTATAGGTAAATTGAGGCAAGGCACTCCAAAAGGCTAGGGCAGCTCGTCGGGCTTGACCTGGATAGGCTTTCTTGATCGACAAGATCGCTGCTTTGTAGCTCAGTGCCTCCATAGGCAAGAAAAAGTCAACGATCTCAGAGACCTGTTGCCGGAGAATTGGAGTATAGATCCGGTTTAGGGCAATGGCGATCATGGCTTCTTCTTTAGGAGGACGACCGCTGAAGGTGGTGAGATAGATCGGATCCTGGCGATGGGTCATGCAGTGGAAACGGATCAAGGGGGAATCTTCAACCCCGCCGTAGTAGCCCATGTGATCGCCAAAGGGACCATCCGGCAACATTTCCCCAGGTGTGATCGTTCCCTCAAGCACAATCTCGGCTTGGGCAGGCACTTCCAGATCTAAGGTTTTGCACTTGACTAAAGGGACTCCTTCACCACCGTAGAGCCCCGCGAACAACCACTCAGAGAGATCAACTGGGATGGGAGTGGCTGCCCCCATGATCAAAACAGGATCAACGCTGAGGGCAATGGCGATCTCTAGAGGCTTGCCTTGTTCAGCAGCTTTACGGAGATGGCGAGCTCCACCACGCACGGATAGCCAATGCACGGTCATCGTAGTAGAGGACTGAAGCTGGAGGCGATACACACCCACGTTCGGGATCCCCGTTTCCACATCTTTGGTGATCACCAATCCCAAGGTAATGATCCGGCCTGCATCTTGCGGCCAAGGGCGCAACAAGGGGAGTCGAGTTAGATCGAGATCGGCACCTTGAACGATCACCTGTTGACAAGGAGCTCCCCACAGAACAGGATTGGGTTTAGCCCGAAAGACATCAAATAAAAGTTTGCCGAATTCGATCATTTGGCGGGGACTTTTGGGCGGTTTAGGGCTCTGCAGTTTGGCTAAACGGGATCCCAGTGCTTCTAACTCTTCTTGCTGTGACATACCCATGGCCCAGCAGACCCGCTCAACTGTGCCCAATAGATTCACCACCACTGGATAAGGCGATCCTTTGACCTGCTCAAACAGCAAAGCAGGCCCACCACAACCCAACATTCGATTACTAATCTCAGCAATTTCCAGATCAGGATCGACCCATGCTGGAATCCGGCGTAATTGGCCGCGTTGCTCCAGGAAAGACAGAAATCCGCGCAGATCTCGTGGCATAGTCACTCTCAACTCAATCTCAAAAACTCAATCTCAAAAACTCAATCTCAAAAAC
>CAZONZ010000165.1:0-4816 GCA_964581005.1 uncultured bacterium | reverse complement strand
AAGTCAATAATCATAGTTTCTAATATTAATTTTCCTGACTTGATCTTAAAGCTAATCGATTCTTGTAGGCCAAAATTCTTGACTCCAAAACTGCAGCGATCGGGATAGCATTAGTCTAACTTAGTCGTCTCGATCAAGCGCATTCCTACCGCAACGGGGTCAAAACCTGGATCGAACTGAGTGTAATCATCATAGTAAGCATTTTTTAAGCAGGTGTCTTGCAAATTGGCTCCCCGCAGATCCACGCCTCGTAACAGAGCTCGTGCTAAATTCGCGCCATTCAGCTGAGCATTGACCATTTGAGCCCCCTGTAAAATAGCTAAACGCAAGTCAGCCCCAGATAATACAGCTCCATTCAACGTCGCATTCCAAAAATTGACCCCACGTAGATCCGTTTCCGTTAAATGAGTCTCCTCTAAATTAGCACCATGCAGATCCGCACCTTTCAAGACGGCACCACTAAGATCCGCTTGCCATAGATCCGCTTGTTGTAACTGCACATTTTTGAGATTGGCGCGCTTGAGGAGTGCAATCTGTAAGTTGGCCCCAGCTAAGCAGGCTTCCTCCAGATTCGCAGCATACAAGTTAGCCCCTTTCAAATTAGCACCCCACAGATCGGCATAACACAGTAAGGCTTCATTTAAGTAACTTCCATACAGATCGGCCTCTCTTAAATTGGCTTGGGTTAAATCAGCTCGCTCTAACCCCGACCCACCTAAGTTCGCTGCACTGAGGTCCGCTGCTCGTAAATTGGACTGATTCAGATTGATATCTCGAAGGTAGATCCCTCGAAGATTAGCTTGTTCCAGATCCAAATAGGAAAAGTCTCGATCCCAGGCTTCATAGCGTTGAATCAGCTCGTGTGGAGTGATCGTGATCCTGGCGGGGGGGGTGATCTTAGCAATACTAGTCACACTCGTCATGACTCCTCTCTGCAAGGGACGTGAGTTGCACGTATGCTTCACGTAGTACCAATCTAACTTCAAAAAGCCTAAAATGCAGAGAAACTGGCAGCTTTCATCACCCCGATCAGCTATCGGGACTCGATCTGCTACCACTTGGAGGCTGCCATGCCCGCTGCATTCGGATCGAAGCCTTGATCAAAACGAGTGTCTTCGTCGTATGAAGCATCTCGCAGATCTGCACCCTTGAGCTGGGCCTTGAGGAGGCGAGTTCCGATCAACCGGGCTCCTCTCAACTTAGCGCCCATCAAGTTCGCTCCAATCAACTTGGCATTGGTTAGGTTAGCCCCAATCAAAATGGCATCTTTCAAGTTGGCCTGATGCAGCTCAGCTTGACGCAATATCGCATTTTCCAGGTTGGCTTGGCGAAGATGCGATCCTCGTAAACAGGCGGTTGTCAGATCACTATCACTCAGATAAGCCCCTTCCAGGTTAGCCCCGATCAAATTAGCGCGATTGAGGTTGGCTTCCCGCAGATCGGCACCAGCTAGGTTGGCATCCTTGAGATTGGCTGCACTCAAATTGGCTTCTCTTAGATCCGCTCCCTGCAAATTGGCTCGTTCCAAATTAATCGTCTGGAGATTGGCGTGTCGCAGATTGGCCTGATCCAGATCGGCTCCCCGTAAGTTAGCTGCCCGTAAGTTGGCTTTACTGAGTAAGGCACTGCTGAGAACAGCTCCCCATAAGGTGGCTCCACTTAGATCAATATGATCGAGTTCAGCATGCTCTAAATGGGCTTGAGCGATCCAGACCTGGGTAAACTGGCGAGTTCCAAGGGCATAGTGCCGGAGGAGTTGGCTGGAATCTCGGACAGGTTGATCGAGTATGGGCAGTTGAGTCATGGTAAAGCCTAATTGACAAATGCAGCCTGGATCTCCTTGTGTGAATGATAAAGCAAGCTTTACAAACCCGATACCCCAATCCGATTGGGATCTGCTGAGAGCAGGCCAAGGTTTGCTGAGATCGAGTGAGATTCAGATGATGCCTGGAGATCTAGACTGAGCTTAGGTCACCACAACTGGCGATAAAATCCGACTCGTTCCACAGAACTGATGTCCCATCGAACGTGTTGATCTGCTCTGCGAACTCAGCTTGAGATCCTGGAGTTTGGCTCAAGAGGCTGGTCCCAACCGAGGGGTGATCGATTCGGTGTTAATCGCTTGGAGGGTTTCGACCTTGGTCATGCCATAGCCTTCAGGATCAAAGTCAGGATCAAAGTGGGTGTAGTTATCATAGACAGCGCCGGTGAGACGGGCTCCGGTGAGATCAGCGCCGACAAGATTGGCCCCAGTTAAATTTGCGCCTTCAAGGTTTGCATCCCAGAGTTTCGCTCCGGCTAAGTTGGCTTGGCTGAGATTGGCTTTGTTGAGGTTGATGTCAAGCAGATCGGATCCCCCACTCAGATCAGCACGGGCCAGATTGGTTTCCTTCATTTGGGCATCCCACAGATCGGAGGCTTGCAACTGGGTTCCGGATAAGTCAGCCCCCTCTAGCTTGGCTTCCCAGAGGCTCGACTGCTGCAGATTCGATTCCCGTAAGTCGGCTCCCCGCAGATCGGCTCCTGCAAGATTGGCATGGGCCAGAGAAGCAATGGCAAGAACCGCTCCCCGCAGATCAGCCCCACTTAAGTTGGCCCCCTCCAGATTCGCCTGCAAAAGATTGGCTTGTGTCAAATTGGCCTGACTCAGATCGGCTCCACTCAGGTTGGCTCCTGTCAGATCCGCTTGACTTAACTGGGCCGATCTCAGGTTAGATCCTTGCAGCTTGGCTCCCCAGAGGCTAGCTTCGGTCAAATTGGCCTCGTTGAGTTTCGCACCCAACAGTGTGATGCCTGAAAAATTGCGTTCCCCATTCGCATACCGTTGGAACAGATCACCTACACTCCCACTCTGAGGAGCAAGGTTGGTTGACTTGGGATCTGGCTTGGAGCGGAAAATCATGCGTGTAGCCCCGCTTTTTTGATTACTAGGATACCCGATCCCGTGATTTTATTGCTGAGAACCTCCTAAAAATCTTAGCCTAAACGTGATCTAGATCACTCGATGCGTGTGATGGGTCTCACCATTCGATGCGGAGGCCACGAGAGCGCAGTTGCTCTTGTAACAAACCGATCCAGGGTTGCTCACTCCATTGATCCGGGGGGAGAACTGTAGCCTCAGGTTGATTCAGGATCCAGCCTGCCATCACTCCCGCTGCGGAACCAATCCCCCACTCGCCGTAATGGACTCGCGTTGCCGCATTCGTGATATGAGTCACGGCAATACTTTTTCCACCCATGATCAGATTATCAACCCGTTGGGGGATTAATCCTTCCATTGGGATCAAGATAGGGTTGACAGCAAATTCATTGATCGGGGCAGAGCTAGCCGATCGAGAAGGCTCCCAGTTGCGGTAGCGGCAGCCATGAATATCGATCGCGTAATGAGTCATGGCGATCGTGGTAGGGCTGAAATTGCGTGCTCCCGGAAGACCCACCCGGATATCATATTCACGGATCGCAAAGGCATCATCACCATACGCGGATCGACCGAGGATCCGACGGCCTTCGCGGATATAGGGATACATACTTAACCCCGACTGAGTGCCCATTGCTACAGGAAGATCCGTGAGGAGGGCTAGCGGGTATCCCGGTTGAGATTGGGTTTGGATCAGCCATTCGGCAAAGAGGAGAGCATGATTTTCCCCATCTTTGAGCGCACTGAGGTTGAGTCCGCCCATCCAGTTATGGCGCTGTCCGCTTGCCTCGATCTGATCAGGTGTCATGATCAACGCAGGGTTCATCCAGCCCCAATCATTCCCTTGGTTCCAGTTTACGGTTGTCATATCGCCTGCGACCGGAATCCCGTAAAACGGATCGTTGCGAGTCAGACTAACCGTGCGGCGGTAGTTGAAGAAACTTTTGCCTGCAAACATCGGGAAGCCTTCCAGATCGAATTCCTGGCGATGTTCGTGTCTAGACCAGCCGGGTTGAATTTCGGCAAGGGGTGCGAGGGATTGACCCTGATCATCGTGGATCGCCAGAATAAACGGGAAGGTGAACGCTTGAGTACATTCGGGATTTTCAACAGCCGGGGCATTACGCTCTCCAGTCATAGCCTGACTTTCTGATCCGACTCGATGCGGGATCCCAGCCCAGCCGATCAGCTCACCTGTATCGGTGGCATCAATCACCATCAGGGGTTGACCGGGAGGAGCTTGCAGACGGATCGCAGTTTTTTCAAAGGTGTCATCCTGAGACCAGGAGTACCAGGACACCAGCTCACGGGAAAGACGACCCAGAGGTTTGTAGTCTGGATCCCGTGGGGTCCGACGAACCGCATAGATTGCTGTGATAGATTGTCCTGTCGGATCGAATTCAGCCCCTTTGAACGCGATCGAGGTCTCCCAACGGCTGGCGGGGGCTGCTGTGGCATGGATCGCTAACCACTCCTCGGCAGCTCTAGCTCCAGCTTCAGGCGGAAAACACAAAAATCCAACCCAACAGCTGTTTAGATCCTCAACTTGGGCCGATCGGATTCCGGTCCAACTGGGCAGTTCAACCGTTTGGCGGGCGATCAGGTTTTTGAACTCGACCCAGTTTGGGGAATAATTGCCCCGTTCCCGCATGACGATCGACTCATCAAGAGCTGACACTCCCTGAGAACTGATCTGGCCTCCCAACCAGGGGGTGAGCTCGATCAAACAGGTGGTGATCCCCGATTGCATGGCTTGAGCCGCCGCCGCGATTCCCCCCAACGATCCGCCAATCACAATGATCTGACATTCCCAGGTTTCGGTTGGAGACGGCAGGGGATCGGGAATTGGCCAGCCTTGAGCGGTGAAGCGTTGAGGGGTAGGAGTGGGGGTAGGGGGTG
>CAZONZ010000164.1:0-8573 GCA_964581005.1 uncultured bacterium | reverse complement strand
CCCCCCCCCCCCCCCCCCCCCCCCCCCCCCCCCCCGCCCCCCCCCCCCCGCCCCCGCCCCCCAGCTGAAACGGATGATTTTCTAGAGGAGCTCGTTCAGGCTGTGCGGGAATTGTCCCAAAACCGGACGGGAGCCCTGATCGTGATTGAGCCGGAGCAACCGATCGATCAGCGCATCTTTACCGATCGAGGGGTAGCGATTAATGCTCGACTCTCACGGGAGTTATTGCAAACTATTTTCCAAACCTCAACCTTGCTGCATGATGGCGCGGTAGTGATCCATGCCAATCGGGTGAAAGCGGCAGGGGTGATCTTGCCGGTCTCGGATCGGGTGGCGTCGCGGCAACTGGGAACCCGGCATCGAGCGGCCATGGGGATCAGTGAGCAAACCAACTGTATTTGTGTGGTGGTGTCGGAGGAAACGGGATCGATCTCACTGGCGGAGGCAGGCCGATTGGAGCGACCCTTAACCAGTAGTAAATTAAGGGAACTTCTGATCCAGCGCTTGCGCCCTCCCAAACTGCCTAAGGCTGAATCCGCCCTGCAGCGTCCAGCTCTGGTTTTGGATCAGGCTCGAACCTGGTGGCACAATCGGATGGTTCCCTTCCGCAAAACTCTCACCAAAGAATGACACCTTTTCTGGCATGACTGTTTCTTCTCGCTCCTTCATTGAACGTCCTGCTGATCTGGATCCGCAGCTGTTGCCCAGGCATGTGGCGGTGATTATGGATGGTAATGGTCGTTGGGCTCAACACCACGGCTGGCCTCGCCTTTGGGGACATCGGCGCGGAGTGGAAACCTTGAAAGATCTGCTGCGCTGCTGTAAAGACTGGGGCATTCCCAACCTGACGGTCTATGCATTCTCGACGGAAAATTGGGGCCGTCCTTTAGAAGAAGTTGAGTTTCTGTTGACGTTATTTGAGCAGGTTCTGCGGGCTGAATTGATCGATATGCAACGGGAAGGAGTCCGCATCCGCTTTGTTGGGGATCTAGAGCATCTCCCTCGATCCCTCCAGCATGAGATCACAACTGCGATGGTGGCCACTCAAGACAATCAAGCGATCCAGTTTACCGTTGCTACCAATTATGGAGGTCGCCAGGAAATCGTCCAAGCCTGTCGTCAAATCGCACGGCGCGTCCAAGCGGGCGAACTCGATCCCGACGCGATCACCGAAGACATCTTTGCCCAACACCTCTACACCTACGGCCTCAGCGATCCCGACTTATTGATCCGGACCAGTGGGGAACAACGTCTCAGTAACTATCTCCTCTGGCAATCCGCCTACACCGAGCAATATTTCACCCCGATCCTGTGGCCTGACTTTGATCGCCGTGCCTTTCATGAAGCTCTCCTCAACTACCAATCCCGACATCGTCGCTTTGGCAAGCTCTAAAGCCATCATTGAACAGCAAGGTGATCGGGTCCGGATAGCACCATGACTGTGAGTGCAGAATTGTTATAGATTTATCGAAAGCTGGAACGCCGTTTTGGAGTAAAGGTTTAGCGATCTAACGGATCCTGATGACGGTGTGCCCAACCGAGTTGCCGCAGGATCCCGCGTAGGAGGGCGATCTCGGCTAGGGTTAGATCCGCTCGATTAAACAGGGCTCGAAATTTGGCTAGTTTACGGGCAGCAGTTTGGGGTTGGAGATAGCTGATCTGGAGTAAAAGCGTTTCAAGATGGTAATAAAACCCTTCCATGACTTCGGTTGGCACTGAAGAGGTTCGATCCGGGGGAGTCTGATCAGCATGAGTTTCAAGACTAGCCAATCGGAGTTCATAACAACAGATCGCCACAGCTTGAGCCAAATTCAGCGAAGGATAGTCAGGATTGGCTGGGATCATAACATGGCGCTGGCAGTAACTCAATTCATGATTGCTGAGCCCTCGATCTTCCGGTCCAAACACAAGGGCCGCTGCCTCCGTTTCCAGTAACCATGCCAATGCAGGTCGAGGGGCTTCAATCCGCCACTCTGGGGGATAATTCTGATTGCGTCCGGTTGTCCCAATCACACGTTCACAGCCAGCCAACGCTGCAGGTAGAGAGCTAACCATCTGAGCCTGATCCAAGATCTCCGTTGCATGAACTGCCATGAGTTTCGCCTCTGGATCGGCAGGACTACACTGAGGATTGATCAACCAAAGCTGCTGCACCCCCATATTTTTCATGATCCGGGCCACGGATCCCAGATTTCGTGGACCTGCAGGTTCTAACAACACCATCCGGATCCCCGCCAGGGCAGCAGTAGGATCCGCTTGATCATTCTCTTGATCATTCTGAGGATCACGCATAACGAAAGTATATTTAGGTTCTATAGCAATCAGAGATCAAATGTGAGAGGGGCGTGATCCGGCTTGCACTCTAGGAGAACGATCGGAGCTGAAGGCCCTTGAAGGATCTCACGCTTCAAATCGGACTGCTATACGAATTGAGATCAACTCCCAATATGAAAGGGCCTGCAAAGCTCTTGGCCATCATCCTAGCTAGTCTTGGGCTCACCCCCAGAGTATAAGAGTATAGCGGCTCGATTGTAGCTAGAGGATCAGCAACAGGGGCCGATCGCAACCGATTCAATGACAAGCTTGTAATCAACTTGAGAGGTTGTCAAGGTCAATTACAATAGGGGTACAACAAAAACTCAACAGAGCTATCATGACCCCACTAAGTTCTACTGATTTTGATTGGGAATCATTACTTCGAGACCTTAACCTGAAACTCCTCGACGTTTATGCAGAAGAGGACTATGCAGATCAGTACGGATGGGAGATCCCTCCTGACAAGATTGCTTCCCAGTGGTTAGGAAACCCTCCTGCCACGGAGGAACAGATTGTTGCCGCAGAAACCCGCTTAGGGATCCAGCTACCTCTTTCGTATCGTCAGTTTCTCAAGATTTCTAATGGATGGGATCATACGGGTTGGTCTGAGCTGAAACTATGGTCAATTGAAGAAGTCGATTGGATGATTCACCGCTATCCCCATATGGTTGAATCCTATAATCAAGACGATGAGCTCTCGGTCTCTGACGAAGAGTATTTTGTCTATGGAGAAGATCAAGATCCAGTCCACATGAGGGATGAGTATCTGCTGACAGCTCTAGAAATTAGTAGTGACAGTGGGGATGGCGACAATTTTCTCCTGATCCCAGAAGTGATCACAGCTGAAGGGGAATGGGAAGCATGGCATTTAGGGAGCAAGTTGCCAGGTGCTTATCGGTATCGATCGTTCTATGAGCTCATGCAGAAGGTTCTCGAAGAAGGTGAGTTTATTCTTTAGCCTGCAGGTTGTTCTCTAAGGGTGGCTAGAGCATTCACAGCCATCTGACGGATCTCAGGATCCTCGTGAGACTCTGAAACCGTTGTAATTGCCTCCAAAATTCTGGATTCTCTAGATCCTAAGCGTTCTAAAGCATGCAGTCCTAGTCCAACGCTCATTGGATTGGAACGCTGAGTTAACCTCACGAACGCATCCACAACAGAAGGATCTTCAATTTCAACCCTTTGCCTCTGCAAAGACACCACAATGCCAATCAATAGATTCTGATCATCGCTGGAATTCAAGAGATGAATGGCTTCTTGTCTGCCCAGTGGTTGCATTGAGACCAAGCTGTCAACCCATACCTCCCAATGGTCTTCGCGTTCGCGGATCATTCTTGCTATCGGCTCAACGACTTCAGCAGTAGCTCTGCCGATTTTGCCAAGGATATTTCCAAACAAAGATTTCGAGAAATTTTCTGGATCACGGATCTGTAGCTCTTGGGTTGCTACTTGAGCGACTCTATCTTTCAGCTCTTCAGGAATATCCTCAGTGACGATCTTAAGCAGCCCTGACACGAGGAGATGATCGAGACTTCCTTGTCGATGGTTTGGGATCAGATCGAGAAATCGCTCAATAATCCTAGGGTGACCCTTGCCTAGTTGGGTTAACTGCACAACAGCATTGCGCTGATCGTCTTCTGTGGGACTCTTGGCAAGCAGCTCCAGAAAGATCTCAATATTTTCTGGATTAGTATAGACTCCCTTCTGCTCTTGATTGCGAAAGAATTCCTCAAGTGAAACCCCTTCGAGTTCATTTACACTCACACCATCTGCTTCTGTCGATAAGAGAGTACGATTGACTTCCTGAAGTCCCATTCCACCAATGGTACGACTATCTTGCGACCATCGATCTGTTCCCTGAGTTTGGATCATAGCCTTAAAGGTTTCAATCACTAAAGGATTCCCAACTG
The DNA here is from genome assembly GCA_964581005.1 of uncultured bacterium. Lineage (GTDB taxonomy): Bacteria > Cyanobacteriota > Cyanobacteriia > Thermostichales > Thermostichaceae > CAZONZ01. Next base: position 4,347 of record CAZONZ010000164.1, on the reverse strand, counting down.
CCACCTGACCTAGATAGCTCATGGCTGGGTAACGAACATAATAGGTTTCTCCTGTCTGGACAATATGGAGCCAAGCATGGATGGCTTCTGGACTTCCTGAATCTACTTTTCTAAGTGCACCAGAGATCATTCGTAGAGTATCAGTATTGGAACTATGATAGATCATTTGGATCAAGATATCTCTGGCTACCTGATTATCTTTGCCAATGCCAGCTAGTACCTGAGCAATGTAAGGATATAAGTCTTGGTTGGGATCACGATCCACTAGTTGAGCTAAAGCCTCAATAACCTCTTGATTCCCTCTAGCAATGAGAGGCAAGATCCCTGCTACGACTCCTCGACTTGGGGGACGCCCTCTTTCCAGTAGGGTGAGCAAACTAGCGATCACTTCAGGCTGCTGAGCCTTGAGTTTGCCAAGAGCCCGAATAATAGCCCAATTGATGATCTCGTTCCCATCAGGCCGAAGTTCTGCTAGCAAAGCAGGAATCGTTTCAGGATCCTCTGGATGGTTGGCAGCCAAGCTCTCAATCAGTTGCTTGCGCTCAACCACTGAAGATCTCTGTTGAAGCTCAACACTAAGACTGCTTGGCGTTGTGTCTGTATTTTCAGTCATACTCTTGAAGATGATCTGCTTTTTCTCACTTTAACAGATAACTTCTGGAATAATACCATAGATCTTCAGATCTTCTTGAGCAAAAAACAGTTCACCGCTATTTCTCTGTCCCTCATTGAACAGCCTTGTGAGACTGATTTCTAGCGGTCTTCCTCTCAAGTGCTCTCCTGGAAAATTAATGTACAAACAGAGAAGGCTAGGTTGTCCCTCTTCTCAGATCTCAACTTTGAGGAATGGGGACAATGGCCGAAATTCAGCATTGCAACAAAGATGACTTGAGAGTATCGGGTTAGCCCACCTAGTAAGCCGTGATCTGAGGTTGGAGGACTTCAATTGCTACAGCATACTGAGGATCATTTTCGGTATTGCCGTGCCTCCCCCAAAACACGTTAAAAGATTTGCAAAAAACCAGACGAGGAGAGGTTTCTGCTGACTTGTTATGTAAAGATAGTACTTTCAGGGCAAGAAGTGTTTGAAAATCTTACAGTTCTCCTTGAAGCAACCAGTCAATCATTTCACTATGATCATCTGATCCCCAGTGGATCGTTTCATAATAATCATCTGTGCAAGCAGCCTCTAACTCACGACCTTGATCATCAAATAAAATGATGGCTCCGCGATCGTGATCACATCCAAAAATGGCAATATAGATCTCACTATCAATCACCTTGACTTTATAAACACCCACCCCAACATCATTATTGCAAATTTGATCTGTAGTTCTATGTATAGAGGCTGGTCTGAAATCGTAACTTCCCAGCTCGAAGCAATCGAGATAACGTTCGACACTTCGGGTTTGATAGCGCGTAAAAACTGCCTCAACAAACTGAGTTGATAGCGATCGCAAGGTTTGAACATCTTTCGGTTCACTCTTGCCATCACAAACAGCAAGCTCCTTGAGAATATGGGTTGGGGTTGCTGGGTTTTTCACTGTTTCTAGGAAAACCTCTAGGTCAGAATCATGAGCCAATCGCTGCAGCAGTTCAGGTGGTGTGTTGGGGTTTTGAGCGATCCAGACTCTTGTGGATTTAGGTGCTTCTTCAAACAACGTTTCCAGCGTCTCAGAGGGAGCACTCGTAAGGATCAAGCGAAGGACTTCTTCATTGGGATCCTCAGCAAGTTCTGACCTGAGCTCTGGGGAAAGCATCATGGGATTGTGAGCAGCTCCCAAACGAATTGGCAAATGCTTGTCTTGAGCTAGTTGTTTTAGAACTGCTAAAGGAGCCTTGGGGTTTCTTGCGATAGCATCACAAACGTTTACGTCTCCTTCATTGGCAAATTGTTCCAACAAATTTGGAGTTGCCGCTGGACTGGCTGCAGCTGCATTACGGATGGCCGGAGCAGGATCGTGAGTCAGTTTAGCTAATATCTCTGGCGTTACATTTGGATTTTTGGTGGCAAAACTTCGAAATTCTTGGTGATCAAACGTTATCATTTCTTCTAACAAGGCTTTTGATGTATTAGGGTTAGCGGCGACCTCTCTAGTAACCTGTCTAATCTCATCTCTGGCTAGTTTTTCCAGAGATCCTACAGGTGTGTTAGGATTGGCGGCAACCCAGCTGCGAACCTCAAGATCTGGATCGTTTGCAAGGATTTCTAGGCATTCTGGAGGTGTATTGGAGTCTTGGGCCATTTGGTGCCGAAAGTATATATCTTGGCTGCATGCCATTTCTTTCCAAAGATCAATCGGGATGGGTTCCCGTAACGCTTCAATGTCCTGGGGAATCCTAACTCTCGCTGTAAAGTACCATTAGAAACATTAGGGTGATTCACAACGGCCTGTTGCACATCCTCATCCGGAAGATTTGCAAGCTCATCCAATAGCTTCCAGTTTGTCTTTGGATCCTGAGCTATGGCTAGGCGTTCAGACCGTGATTCAGGCAGCTTAGACGATTTCTTCATTGAAAATCCTCCTATCCATTTAGATCCGAGTCAGCTAGCCTACCACCAAGCCCTATCATACCTGATGGTTTGTTTCCTCCAAGAGAGGTAACAGCTGACGAATTAGACCGATTATGACTGCAGGTTGTTCTAGCTGTGGAGTTAGACCGACATCATCCAAAAGCTGAAACGATCGGATCGCTTTGGAGTTCAAGCTAGCTAGCCGTTGACCTAGTTCAGGTGGAGTGAATTGAGCTTCTCTACCCCAGAGAATGGCTGTCGGAGTGGTCAATTGAGGTAGGTAGGTGGCTAAGTCAAAGTTGAGATCGCCACGCACAAACGAAAGAGCGCTGTATGCAGCATTGGGCTGTTGAGCTGAGATCAGGTAAGCATTGACAATCTCTTGGCTGACTCGTTCAGGACGGGCAAATAACTGTTGCTCTAAGAAACTCCGAATGCTCCAGTCATTCGCGATCAAATAGGTATAGATCGCCTGATCCAGAATGGGAGTCCTGACGAGTTGAGTGAACGGGTTACTAGAGAAATCTCTGCCAAAATCAGACAAGCCTGCGGGAGCGATCAATACCAAGGATTTGAACAGGTCAGGTTGATCAATCGCAACACGAATGACAAAAGCAGCGGTTAAACAGGAGGCAATCGCGGTTACCGGCTCCGTACAGGTTTTGCTGATCAATTCAGTCAATGTTGTTAAGTAGTCCTCGATCTGATAGAAGCGAGCCAGATGAGCCGAATCTCCCCAGCCCAGCAGATCCGGAGCCACGATCCGGTACTCACTCGAAAAGGCAGGATACACTTTGGACCACTCATAAGCCGAAGATCCTCCACCAAAGCCATGCAGGAAGAGTAGGGTTGGGAGATGGCTAGCTCCATGGGTTGGGGAGGCCCAAGGTTGCTTGTCAGCTGAGTAGAAGTTGATCGGGCCTAAGCTGGTTGCAATGGAATGTTGACTAAATCCCAGGGGTTGAAGCACCTCAAAATCCCTCCAGCGTATCTGCGTGATGGTCTGTTCTGCTGCCTCCATCTATAACTCTAACCACTTGTGAGCTGGCTTGATCAACTTGCTGAGCGAGCGATCGCCTGACTCCCTTAGCGCTCCTTCAGACGAAATGCCAAGTCAGAAAGGACTCGAAAGGGGGATCAAGGCTGCTTTGCCTCTGTGCTCGTGGGGATGGGTGTGGAAATTGCCCTCCTGAACGGGCTGCAGCTCAATGTTACTGATTGTTAAGATCTTCTCAGAAGGCATACCTCGTTTTTACCTGTGGGTGCTGCGATCAAGCTGTTTCCGATCGTTCGTTTCGATACCAGCACAGCCACAAAAGCCTTCAAACCTTTACCCTGTCCTGATTCAAGAGTGGGTGATTCACCATGATCAATTTGCTGGAAGCAACCCAAGAGTACTGGCGCAAGCTCGATGCGTTAGAAGTTGCCTATGACCAGGGAGAGATCTCTTTGGAAGAGGTCGATGCCCAAGTCAATCTACTCATGGCTGAGCTGGGTCGAAAGCGTCGAGAAGCATGGCGAGTATTCCTCGCTAACCTGAACCATTTCTTCCAAGAAGCTCACACATAACCTGGCGGTTTTCCTCACTGCAGATCATAGAGTGGACGAGCCATGATCATCTCAGGAACTTAATATTTCGTAATGTTTCTTTGGAGCGGTCATGATGACCTTGGCAACTCTTGCTGTCCTCGGCTGGGCCACCTGCATCCTATTGGGCCGGTTCTTGACATCCTCTCCCAGCAACCCTATCGGGTATGCAGGGAGATTCCCTGGGTCGCCCCAAAGATTTCCTGCTTCAGCGCCAGCCAGCTAGACTGAGTTACCCCAGTCCC
>CAZONZ010000163.1:0-8606 GCA_964581005.1 uncultured bacterium | reverse complement strand
GATATTGGACGGGTGCAACGCCAACAGGAGCTACTCCGCGCCCTCAGTCGAGAAATGTTGAATCCCAGCACCTGGACTCGTGCCCCCAAGATCCTCGATGCCGTGTATACCCATCTGGAAACGAATCTGAGATGGGAAGAGTTGCTCTCGCTCGCTCGATTTGCTCTCCAAGCAGATCAAGAGCACTTCGACATGATCATGCTGCCTGGTCGCTTCAGCCAAGCGTCGGAATATCCCGTGAGTTATTGGCTCCCGGATCCAGAGGCCACCTATCAAGTTGCCGTTAACTTCTTTAATGCACCTCTCTTGCAGGGTGAGATCGAATCCCGCCCCATTTCAGCGCTCCAAGTTGCCGTCCAAAATGCATCCGGTACCCCTGGTATGGCGACTCGGCTGGTTCAAGATCTGCAACAAAAAGGGTTTGTCAATATCTATGCGATTGAGGATCTGCCCCAAGTTCTAGAGAAAACCCAGATCATTGCCCAACAGGGGGATATTCAAGCAGCTGAAACCGTCCAAACCTTTCTGGGAGTTGGAACTGCAACCGTAGAGTCTACCGGATCCTTACAGTCAGATGTCACGATTAAAGTCGGTCAAGACTGGGTCAATTACTGGTACCCGGAAGCTCTGGGGCATGTTGATCAAAGGTTCGATCCTTCGTCGTAGGGATCCTGCTTCTTAGAGTTTGTAAAGTTAACGTTGTCTGATTCTCGAAAGCGGTAGACTGACCAAAGGTATGTATGGTGGAGCACCATGACCTCACCCAAGGGATTTGGCAAGGATCGGTCCAAAAAGAAGTCCTCTAGCCCCAATGCAGCCAAACGCAAAGCTGCAGCCACGCAATATGATCAGCTCAAGCAGGAAGGGTTCCCGGAGTTCAACATTTATGTGCGGGTACCCGATAAGCCCAGCAGCTGGCTACCTGTAGGATCGATGGCTGTCAAACGGTCCAATTTGATCAATCAAGCGATCTTTCAGAATGAAGAGGATCTGCTGAAGGGGGCGTTACGCTTGTTTCCGAAGCTAGCTCGGCAGGTGGATCAGTTGGAATATGGCTATCGACTCAAAGACAAACTCTACCAGGATGAACCGATCACGCCCGCTGAACGACCGACTCTGTCAGGACCGCAAAAACTGATCGCGGCTGCCCAAACCCGTCTGCGTCAACTGCTAGAACGATTTGCCCCGAAGTCTTAAGCTGGCTTCAGCCTTTTAGGTTTCCGAAGGTCTAAGTCGATCACCAAGCATCTGCGCCGATCTCAGCACCCCTCAGCGAAAAGGTGGGACTGGGGAACGAGTCATCAGTCATTCTTATGTTGAGGCCATTACGTGGTAAGAATCTACCAGAGTTCGTCGCAGTGCTCCAACCATAGCCGATAGGCTTGGTTGGGGGTGAAGCGGCGAGCGACCGGAGGGAGCAATCCGTCAATCTCGGCTTGTTGCTGGATGTACTGTTTAAGTACCGAGATGGGCGCTCCGCCACAAGAAATAATGCAGTACGAACGACTCCAGAAGACGGGTTTTCGGTAAACCTTCCCCAAGTGCTCAGCAAACGTGCAACGATCCCCGGCAGCCGTTTTCCTTATCCATAGTGACCTGCTTTGATCGCAGTGATCCGTACTCCCAATCCATAGTGCCCTTCTACCGTTGCATAGTGAACTGCTTTGATCGCTTAGATCCGTACTCCCAGTCCATGGTGAACTGCTTTGATCACAGAGATCCAAATTCCCGATCAATAGTGACCTTGTCCCGCTGCATAGTGAACGTCTTTGATCCCTGAATGCCGCTTGGCCTGTCCATCATGAATCGTTTCGATCGCCGAGTGCAGCTGTCGTGATCCATGAAGCAGCTTTCCGCAGGGGTTTTGCCCATCATGTCTGCCTTGCCTAACCACTAGGGTAAGATCTTGGGATGCTGCTGGATGAATCCCCATCCTTTAGCTCAATTCTGTTAGAGCTCGCGGACGCTGCTTATGATCTCCTCCTCTTCTGCTTCAACTCCAGCTTCCCCATCCTTGTTACCCTTACCCAGTTGGGTCAAGCGATCGATTGGGAACGCCAGTGATCTATCGACCGTTCAACGAGTGATCAAGCAGCGGGGGATCCATACGATCTGTGAAGAAGGTCGCTGTCCTAATCGCGGTGAATGCTATAGCCAAAAAACCGCTACATTTCTGCTCATGGGCGGGATCTGCACCCGTGCTTGCTCCTTCTGCCAAGTGGCCACAGGTCGCCCTGGAGCTCTGGATCCGGAAGAACCTCAAAAGATTGCCGAAGCCGTCGAACAGTTAGAACTTGAGTATGTTGTGCTCACCTCAGTCGCCAGAGATGATCTCCCCGATCAAGGATCCCATCGGTTTGTCGAGGTGATCGAAGCCATCCGGGATCGGCGTCCCGGCACTCCGATCGAAGTGCTCACCCCTGATTTTCGTGGGGATCAAACCTGTATTGCCAGAGTCGTTGCCGCCCAACCTATTTGCTACAACCACAATCTCGAAACCGTTCGCCGCCTTTCTCAACCAGTGCGCCGCAGTTCTGGTTACGATCGCTCCCTCCAGGTCCTCCAAACCGTCAAACACCTGGATCCAAACTTGATCACCAAGTCAGGCTTGATGTTAGGACATGGCGAAACTCGTGAGGAAGTGATCGAGGCCATGCAGGATCTCTTAGCGGTTGGGTGTGATCGGTTAACTCTAGGGCAATACCTGCAACCTTCTTTGGATCATCGTCCAGTTCAGCACTATTGGCACCCCGATGAGTTTACAGCCCTAGGCCAGATCGCGTATGAGCTTGGCTTTCAGCATGTTCGATCGGGTCCGTTAGTGCGCAGTTCCTACCATGCTGCTGAGATGATCGAGAGTCTGTCCTGATTGATAAGTAAGGCTTAGTCTATGACAACTTTTCAGGAAATGGAAGATCTCCTTAATGAGATGTACAACGCTTTTGCTCCCACACCATTGCAACCGGGAGATCCAGCTTATGTGGATTGTAGAGCGGTACGAGGAGACGAAGATGTTGTAGAGGATCTGGGGCGGACAGTACGGCGATCGCGGGAATTCACCTATCAACTGTATTCTGGCTATCGGGGATCAGGCAAAACGACAGAACTCTTACGGCTCAAGAAAGATCTGGAGGATCGGGATCATGTGGTGGTTTACTTTGCCGCTGATGAAGAAGATTTGAGTGTTCAGGATGCTCAGTATACTGACATTTTGCTGGCTTGCACTCGCCATTTGTTGCGGAAATTGAAAGAGACTGCGAACCCTGATCCGATTCTTGGTTGGCTCAAGGCGCGGCTCCGAGAGTTGAAGGATGTATTGTTCACTGAGATCAACATTGAGGATCTTACTTTAGAGGTAGGGTTGAAGGAATTTGCCAAGCTGACAGCTGCAGTTCGGGCAGAACCAGGACAGCGCCAGAAAATTCGAGAGCGTTTAGAGCCTCATACAGAAACTCTGATCCAAGCATTAAACGCATTTATCGAGGATGGTCGCCACCATTTACCTGAGAAAACGAAGCTACTGGTGATCGCTGATAATCTCGATCGAATCGTGCCGATCTTCAATAAGAATGGCCGCAGCAACCATGAAGAAATTTTCCTTGATCGTCATGATCAATTAACAGCTCTTAACTGTCATATGATCTACACAGTACCTATTTCTCTAGTACATTCTCATTGGAGTCCACTTCTCAAAGACTTCTATGGAGCTTACCCTTATGTATTGTCTTCAATTATAATCCGTAAGCAAAATGGCCAAATGTATCCGCCAGGGTTAGAAATTCTAAGGATGGTGATTCAACAGCGATTACCATTGGATCTTCGATCACAATTGGTACCCTATGTATTTGAATCACATACCATTCTTGAACAAGTAAGCTCATTGAGTGGCGGACACTTGCGAGACTTCATATATTTGATTCAGGATGCGATCAACAATATTGATATCCTCCCTATTACTGCTAAAGCAGTGAATCGATCAGCGGATGATTTACGAGATATTTACAGAAGATCTTTAACACAAGATGACTGGATACAGCTTGCGAAAGTTTCCTTATCAAAGGGTGTCAATCCCTCACACCAACACTTACTCTTTAACCGATCAATCTTACAATACACTTATTGTGATGAATCAGGTGATAGACGAGTTTTTTATGATATCCACCCACTCATAGAAGGGATCCGCCAGTTTGAGGCTGCAAGGTCACGTCTTTTAGCCGAATTTGATTCATTGACTCAAGATGTCCGAAGTGTTGATGATATTACTCTCTTAGGACTGACAGACATATATCAGCAGTACCAGCTTTTCCTAGACAGGAAAGACTATAAGAAGGTTAGTGAACTGGCTTTACAAGCAGTAGATTTTTTACGTAACCTAGAGGAGTCAATCAATGCTATTCAAGATCGAGATATTTATCGTAAAATAGTTGCCCTCCGATCCTACTGGGAACTCAATGCCAATCTTTACAAGTCACGAGGTTAGATCATGACAGGTACTCCAATTCAACTGATCAGTAGCATCTCTTCCTCAATTCAGGATTTGAAAGGGATCTACGAAGTTCTTGCACCACTGAGGCGAACCCTGCTTTCTCCAGGTCAACGCCAAACTATAACCGAGTTGCAGGACATGATCCAAAATCTGGAAGCTCATGTTCAGGAGTTACGATCCTCTGTCTCTGGCCTTAGCAACCTGATCAGGGCTTATTCAGAGCTCATTGGGGATGTTAGAGTTGCTGCTGCTTCATCTGATAAATTTTCTGAGATGATCGAAATGCAGCCAGATCTGTTACCTAAGTTCAAGACTTTCTTTACGAATATCATTCGCGATGAATATAGTCGTGTTGCCTCTGGAATACCCAATCTCCCTAAACCTAGCAACACAGAATCGGCACAGAGACTGGGAAATTTAGAAATTATTTCGCGTAACTTGCGGGACTTGGTTCAGGAATTAAGGGATACTCAACCCGATTCTGGAAGAGTTGTAGATCTTTGCAAGAGATTATCCACTCAGTATTCCGATATGGCAGCTACGTTATCCGAGTTAATCAGAGAACTCATCAACGAGCTTGAGGCTAGCTAAGACATTTACATTTTTGTCAGGCGACTATTGCTGCACCTCCTTTACGCAGGGAGCAAGACGAGATGAGAAAACTTGACCCCAACGGGATCCCCCTCAGCAAAGCTTCCGGTAGGATCGTTAGCCAACAAAAGTTGACGACCCACTTCGATCTGATAGCTCACCCGATCGCCCAAATACAGACGGCGTCGGATCTGTCCGCGTAACGAGGCTTGCTGTGCTCCAAACAGCTGAACATGCTCAGGCCGGATCATGACGGTCATGGCTTGTCCTTCGATCAGGTTAGTCTGGTGTTCAAAGCCCGCAATTTGATGGATCATGCCCTGGCCCTTGAAATCGAGCTTGACCTCAATAAACTTAGACTGAACTGTTAAAAGGGTTGCAGGCAGGAGATTTGCCGATCCAATAAAGGTTGCCACAAATGTATTGGCTGGAGTTTCATAGATTGCCTGCGGAGAGCCCACCTGCTGGATCTGACCCTGATTCATCACCACTACCCGATCCGACATCGCCAGTGCTTCGGATTGATCGTGCGTTACATAAAGAACGGTGATCCCTAGGCGACGCGAAAGCTCAATAATTTCAAGCCGCAAGTCTTCCCGTAATCTGGCATCGAGATTGCTGAGTGGCTCGTCCAGCAGCAGTAATTTCGGCTCCATCACTAAAGCCCGTGCCAACGCCACTCGTTGTTGTTGTCCGCCTGAGAGTTCAGCGGGATAGCGATCGGCATATGGCGTGAGTTTGACCAGATCGAGCACTTGCCCCAACCGGGTTTGTCGAGTGGCAGCATCCAACTTGAGGAACTTGAGGGGATAAGCAACATTGTTCAGCACACTCATGTGGGGCCAAACCGCATAGGACTGAAATACCATCCCCATCCGGCGGCGCTCTGGAGACCAAAAGATCCGATCCTGAATCGACGTCACCACCTGCCCGTCCAAGATGATCCGGCCTGAGGTTGGTTTTAAGAAGCCTGCGATCATCCGTAACGTGGTACTTTTGCCACTCCCAGACGGCCCTAGCAAGGTTAACCATTCCCCAGCGGCGATCGTCAAACTGACATCATCCACTACCACAGTCGTGCCGTAGCGTTTCTGGATATGCTCAAGTTGCAGTTGTCCCACCCGATCCCCCTGCCCATCATAAAAACTCGACTCTCCCCTTGGTGAGCCAACGGATCAAACCGTAAATGCTTAAGACCAACATAGTGACCAGCATAGCCAAGGCGGATGTCACTCCCACACGACCTTCCTGATAAAGTCCAAAGACGACCGTTCCTAAGGTCTCATTGCCGACTGAAGCTAACAGGATCGAAACCGTTAGTTCCGAGAGGATCGGAATAAAGGCTAGAAACCAACCTGCAAAGACACTATTACGGATCAAGGGGAGAGTAACGTCTCGAATCGTAGCACCCAGCGAGGCACCACAACTGCGGGCAGCTTCCTCTAGGGCCGGATCCATCTGCTCCAACCCTGACCCTGTGGATCGCACTCCCAACGCCAGAAATCGACCAATATAGGCAATGTAGAGAATCCAAATTGTGTTGTAGAGATGGATCTGAATCAACGGTAATGGATTGAGAAAGGCCAGGATCAGGGCCAAAGCGACCACAGTGCCCGGAGTTGCAAATGGCATCGACGCTAAACTTTCCAGGATCTTGCTCCCCCATCCACGAATGCGGACCACCCAGTACCCGATCACCAGAGACAGCACCGAAATTCCGGTGGCCGATCCAGCCGCTAGCCACAAACTATTGATCAATCCCCGCTGAGCTTTGGGAACCTCAGTTAACACAGATTGATAATGCTGCAGGGTCAAATTACTCCATTCAACTGCAACTCCGATCGCTCGCAGCAGAGAATTGAGCAGGATTGCACCCAATGGAGCCACAACAGTCAGCAGCACTACAAAACTCATCAGCCCGACCACACCCCAAGTCCAGCGACCCAGCTCGATCGGATGCAAGAGGTTCGCCTTTCCAGTCACCACGGCAAAACTACCCCGTCGCAATAACCATCGTTGCGCCTGCAAGGTTAGAAAGGCGATCACCACCAAGATCATCGAGAGAGCAGCAGCGTGTTGCAAGTTATTCGGTTCGGAAAAATTCAGAACCAACGAGTAAATCTGAGTGGTCATCAAATAATATCGATCGGGCAACCCAATCACCGAAGGAATTCCAAAATTTGCCAGCATCAATAAAAAGATCAGCATGGCAGCTGATCCAATACTCGGCATGATCAAGGGGAAAACCACATCTCGAATCACTTGCAAAGGTTTTGCTCCCGACATTCGAGCCGCTTCTTCCAGGGCTGGATCAAGGCTTTCCAAAGGGCCAATGGTTACCAGATAGGCGATCGGGAAGCTAAATTGGGCCATAACAAACGCGATCCCAATTGGGCCTGATAGCACAACTAAGGGTTCTGTTGATCCCATCAGCGCCATCCAAATCTGATTGAGATAGCCTACCCGTCCCAACAGATAAACCCAGGCAATAGCCCCAATAAAGGGGGGGATCATGTAGGGAAGCAACACAACCGTTCGCCAAAATCCTTTCCCAGGTAGATCGGTTCGCGCAATCACCCAAGCTAGACCTGTACCCAGAGCCGTTGCCCCAACCGTCGCCAACCCACAGACCCACAAGGTTTGTCCCAAAACTCGAAAAATTTCAGGCTGACTCAAGATCGAACCATAGTGCTCTAGAGTCAGCCCCTGTTCTCCCCAAAAACTGCTCCCGATCAAAGCCAGGGAGGGATAAAGAATCAAAACCAGCATGATCACCACTGGGATCCCCAAACCAGCCCAAATGATCCTCGATTTTGGATCAAAGCCGCTCCCCCATAAAGGCAGGCGGCCAGACTGGACTGGAGATTGAGAAACCCTTTGACTCATGCTCCCCCGAAAATTGTGGTAAACCGTTCCCGAATCTGGTCCCGATTGGCCTCAATATACTCTCCATCAACCGGGATCGGATTGAGTTCTCCAGCAATGCCTTCAGGGATCGAGATATCGGAGCGAACCGAAACATAGCCTAGATCCACATACAACTGCTGCGCCCGTTCTGAATAAAGATAATCCAAAAACGCCTGAGCTAGCTCAGGAACATCGCTATCTTTGAGAATCGCATAAGAGGTTGGGATCTGAACCGAACCTTCTTCTGGCCAAACATAGGCCAGAGGCGATCCCTGCATCATCACACGCCGTACTGTCACATCTACAACATTAGCCAACAGATACTCACCTGCGGCAACTTTAGTGGCAAGCCCTGTATTACCTTGTTCAAATTTCACCTCATTGGCTTTAAGCCCTTCAAAAAATTCCCAACCAAACTCCGGCATATTCACCAGAGTTCCCATCTGGGAAAAGCCTGATCCATTGAAGAGTGGGTTGGTTGTGCCGATCCGGCCTCGATACTCAGGATTGAGGAGATCAGCGTAACCACTGGGTGGTGTGTCCACTAGATTGGGATTGTAAGCTACCACCATGAAGGTCGCCCGAATCTCGTGAGCTTCGTCATCACCATAGTGGTAGTAGT
>CAZONZ010000162.1:2303-8645 GCA_964581005.1 uncultured bacterium | reverse complement strand
GTGCTCCCATTGTCATTTTAGTGATCCTGCAACGCCAGATCCGGTTAAGCTGATCCTGAGAGCGTTGATCTTAAAGATGATTGCCGTTCTCTCATTCACAATCCTACTCACACGATTCTGATCAGTAGTGCTTCAGCTTGGGAGATCGCAACCAAATATCGCCTCGGTAAGCTGCCAACAGCTCAGCTCCAACACCTCATGCCTGCTGCTTAATGCGGATCACACTGAACATTCTGACGATCGCGGCGACGGGAGGATTGGCGATACTGCTTGGCTAAACGAGGGATCGCACGTTGATCAGAGCGATTTTTGGATCGTTGTTTACTGGCAGGCTTAAATTTTAAGCTATCGTCAGGTTTAGAGCTTGAGTCTAGAGCTGATTCACGAGCTAAAACTTCTGTTAAATAGCTGAGGTAATGATCGTAGCGCTCCCAGTCTAACGATCGGATCAAACATCCTGGTTCATGCTGATGCAAACAGTCCCGAAACTGGCAATGTCCAACCTGATCCCGCGCTTCAGGAAAACACAGGATCAAATCCTTCGAGTCACAATTCAATAACTCAATCTGGTTAAATCCAGGTGTATCGGCAATCCAACCTGAGGATCCGAGCGGGAATAACTCCACATGACGAGTGGTGTGACGACCATGTCGTAGGCGTCCCGAAACAGGCTGGGTGGCCAGATCTAAATTGGGGATCAAACCATTGAGCAAACTTGACTTGCCAACGCCGGATAAGCCTGTGACAACTGAAATGTGATCCTGACAAGCAGCCTTTAGAACATCTAACCCTTCCCTTGTTTTCACACTTAAACAGATGGGATCATAGCCCCATCCCCGCAAGCGTTCTACCCACTGATTCTGCTCTTCAGTCGTGATCAGATCAGCTTTATTCAAACAGATCTGGATGCGAAGACCTGTTGCTTCAACCTGAACGAGAAATCGACTTAATCGGAGCGGATCCAACGGTGGCTCAGCCAGGGCAAACACAACCAGAGCTTGATCAAGATTGGCAATAGGGGGGCGGGGTAGAAAGGTGGATCGGGGTAAAACAGCTTCAATCACACCGCGATCAGACTGAAGATCCATGGAATCGATGGAATCAATGGGATCAACAGGATCAATGGGATCAACAGACTCAACAGACTCACTAGACTCAAGTTCAGGAAGTGGATCAGCCAGAGTCGTTGGATTAGCTGTATCGGCTGACTGAATTGGATCGCTTCGATCATTTTGATCCGTTGAAGCACTTGGATCGTTTGGGGCTTGCAGGCTCAAGCTCTCTGGTAGCGTAATCACCACACGATCTCCAACAACGACCTGTTGGCCAATCTTTTTGAGACGAGAACGGCGAGTACAGAGAATTTCCAGAGGGAGAACCGTTTGGGAAGACGAGGATTCTAACGATCCAAGCCACACCCGATAAAAATTAGCCTGAACTGCGCGAACCACCCCAATCCGCTGCTGATCGGAAGCTGGACCAAGGAGATCATGATCACTCTCAGCTATCCCATTGCCTGAAAGATCCTCCGATGTTGATTCACATGGTTTGGAGCCCGCCGCATCTGATCCCGTTAACTCGATCCCAGATTGACTCTGATCCAAGCGAATCAAAGGGTCAACGTGAGAGCCAGATCGATCCACCAAGATCAGCCCCTCTCCACGACCATGACATAGTGACCTTCAGCCTGTGGCTCCAACTTCTGGATCCGATGTCCAGCCACCTCCAAACTGCTGGGCACCTGCTCGATCGGCTCACCCGCATCCAACCACACTTCTAGCTGATCACCTGAATCAAGCAGCTCTAACTTCAGCTTGGTCCGAACAAAATTGAGCGGACAGGGAACTCCGCGTAGATCGAGCCTGGGTAAGGTTAAGGGGATAGTTTCATCACTCATCACAGCTCTCCTCACTTGCCATCATCATCTCGATGGGTCAGACCCCGGAACAAATTGCCGATCCCTAAAAACCCATCTCGCCCCCCCCGTCCGATCTTTTCGCCATGAATGTCCGCTAATTTCTCCAACAACTCCCGCTCTTCCTGAGCGATCCGGGTTGGAATCTCAACCACCAAGGACACCAAATGATCGCCTCGTAGAGTGGAATTCCCAACTTTCGGGACACCTTTATCCGTGATGGTTAACACCGTTCCTGGCTGCGATCCAGGTGGGATCTCTAATTCCGATTCTTCTCCTACTCCTGCTCGCGAATCCAGGGTTGGCACCAACATCCTTGCGCCTAGGATCGCTTGCAAATAACTGACCTTCAATTCCGACATCACATTGATGCCATCCCGACTAAATTCTGGATCCGGCTCCACAAACAGATAGACATACAGGTCACCCTGAGGCCCCCCTCGACGTCCGACATCGCCTTCTCCAGAGATCCGCAACCGTGTCCCGCTATCGACTCCAGAGGGGATCGTGATCCGTAATTTTTTCGTTCCTTGCACAACTCCTGCACCATTGCAGTTGTAGCAGGATTCATCGATCACCTTGCCCGCCCCTCCACAGGTCGGGCAGATGGAAACCTGGGTAAAGCTACCAAATGGAGTTCGCGTCGCCCGTCGGACCTGACCAACCCCACCACAGGTCGGGCAAGTTTTCACCTCAGTTCCTGGCTTGGCACCACTCCCGTCGCAGACCGAACAGGTTTCCAAATGACTGATCCGAATTTGTTTCTCACCCCCAAACACCGCTTCGAGAAACTCCAGTTTTAGATCGAAGCGCAGATCGTCTCCTCGAACCGGGCCTGTGCGACTGCGTGTTCCAGCCCCTGGAGTAGCCCCAAAGTTGGTGAAAAAGCTTTCAAAAATGTCGGCAAAACCGCCCATGCCGCCAAAGTCTTGGAAGCCGCTAGCACCGCCAACTCCGGCAGCACCGCCTAACCCGGATTCACCAAAGCGATCGTAGCGGCCCTTCAGCTCAGTATCGGACAGAACTTCATAGGCCCGATTGATCTCTTTGAATGTATCTTCGGCTCCAGGCTCCTTGTTGACATCGGGATGGTACTTACGGGCTAAGCGACGGTAGGCCCGCTTGATCTCTTCCTTGGTACTCTCGCGGCTGACGCCTAACACTTCGTAATAATCACGAGCCATACGGGTCTCTCGCTCTGGATCGAATGGATCTGTACCGTAGCAATGGAGCAGTTAGATCAGTTAGATCAGGTTTTGATGATAGACAGGCTTAGAGCTCACGCGGC
Organism: uncultured bacterium; assembly: GCA_964581005.1. Lineage (GTDB taxonomy): Bacteria > Cyanobacteriota > Cyanobacteriia > Thermostichales > Thermostichaceae > CAZONZ01. The sequence continues at coordinate 5,442 of CAZONZ010000162.1, read as the reverse complement.
CCAGGACCGTAGATCTCGCCCCCCATCTCCAACAGTACAACCCGCAGATCCTCCATTGCAGTTCGTAAAGCAGCTAGATCCACGTTATCATCTGACAGCAACCCTCTCAACTGTCCTGCGGCTCTCGCCCCCCGCTCACGCCGATCCGGATCCAGCTGGGATCCATGCTCTTCCACGGTCTTCTCATAGTTGTAGAGCAAACTGTCGGATTGATTACGGGCTTCGATCAACTGTTGTCGCCGTCGATCTTCTTCTGCGTAGGCATCGGCCTCTAGCCGCATCCGCTCAATCTCAGCTCCGCTCAACCCACCGTTATTGGTGATCTTGATACTTTGCTCTTTGCCTGTACCCTTGTCGATCGCGGAGACTTGGAGAATTCCATTGGCATCAATATCAAAGGAAACCTCGATCTGAGGCACTCCACGGGGAGCTGGGGGAATGCCCGTGAGCTGAAACTTGCCCAGCGACTTGTTATCTTTGGCCATCGCCCGCTCGCCCTGCAGAACGTGGATCTCAACCACACTCTGACCGTCGGTTGCGGTGGAAAAGATCTGAGATTTGCTGGTGGGAATCGTGCTGTTGCGCTCAATGATCTTGGTGAACACCCCTCCCAATGTCTCCACCCCAATTGACAGAGGAGTAACGTCCAGCAGCAAGAGATCTTTGACCTCGCCACCCATGACCCCTGCTTGAACGGCTGCCCCCAAAGCCACCGCTTCATCCGGATTGATCGAGCGATCTGGATTTTTGCCCTTAAAAATGTTGCGAATTTGCTCCTGCATCGCTGGGATCCGAGTGGAGCCGCCCACCAGGATCACTCGATCAATGTCGTTCCCGGTGATGCCTGCATCCTTGAGAGATTGTTCGGTAGGTATGAGCGTGGATTCAACCAGGTCGCGGACTAATTCCTCAAACTTGCTGCGGGTCAACTCCAGTTCCAGATGTTTGGGACCAGAGTCATCAGCAGTGATAAAGGGCAAATTGATCGAGGTTGCCTGGGTTGTCGAAAGCTCGATCTTGGCCTTCTCTGCTGCTTCACGCATCCGCTGCAGCGCCATCCGATCCTGGGATAAATCAATTCCTTCGGTCTGAGTAAACTGTTCGATCAACCAGTTCACAATCCGTTGATCAAAGTCATCGCCACCCAGGTGATTGTTGCCAGCTGTGGCCTTAACCTCAAAGATGCCATTGCCCAGCTCCAACACTGACACATCAAAGGTGCCACCGCCCAAGTCAAAGACCAAGATCCGTTGATCACTATCTTGCTTGTCCAACCCATATGCCAAAGCTGCTGCAGTGGGCTCGTTAATGATCCGGAGAACTTCTAAGCCTGCGATCGTGCCTGCATCTTTGGTGGCCTGTCGTTGGGAATCGGTAAAGTAGGCTGGAACCGTGATCACGGCTTGGTTGACGCTCTCGCCGAGATAGGCTTCGGCATCAGACTTGAGCTTCTGGAGCACCATGGCGGAGATTTCTTGGGGAGTGTAGGTCCGATCTTGGATTGCTACCTCAACCATCCCATCTCGTCCTGGAACCGCCTTGTAGGTCACGCGGGATCGTTCAGCTTCGGTTTCGGCCCAGGTTCGACCAATGAAGCGCTTGATGCTGAACACCGTATTTTCAGCGTTGGTGACCGCCTGACGCTTGGCCAGCTGCCCCACTAATCGAGCATTGTTCTTTGCAAATCCCACAATGCTGGGAGTTGTGCGCCCACCCTCGGTGTTGGTGATCACGATGGGCTGTCCTCCTTCCAGAACAGCCACACAACTGTTGGTTGTGCCCAGATCAATGCCGATGACTTTACCCATAGCCTCAGTCGCAACTAGAAAGAACGGAAGTGAAAGCTGTAGATCTACGGATCCCCATTAAGGGAAATCTTGCCCAAAATGATAGCGAATTCTTCACCGACCTCAATCTGGGCACCTGCTGACCCCTCTGGCAGAGTGCAATCGACTGTGCCCACTAACGCCGATCTCATCAACCTGACGCCGACTTGATCCACGCTAGACTTAGCCATCAATTTTAGCCCCTGATGGGAGATCTGACTGCCCCTCGCCAGTAAACTCCCTCAAGATCCTGCCCGATCTCACGAGCGACGAGCAGACTCTTCAAGATGGCTGGAATCGAGACAAGCCTATCTCGGCCTCTGCATGGATCGAGTTAGCCAAGATCGGCAGGATCGAACCCTCTGGGCTAGTGTCTTTCAGGCTTCTTGTCCCGAAGCTGGGGTCGCTTCAGTGGCCTCGGTGGATGGGGGTGCTTCTCCAGCATCACCCGATCCTGCCTCAGGGGGGCTAGCCTCAGCTGTGGGCTCGGATCCAGCTCCTGACTGGGCTGCATGTTCAGTGGGATCTGCCTCAGTCGCGTCACCAGGATAAGAGACCGAGACCTTGGCCGGTCGGACGACGAAATCCCCCAACAGAAACCCTGCTTGGTATTCCATCAGGATCGTATCTTCCGGCAGATCGGGTGACGGTTGACGGGCGATCGCTTCATGCAGCTTCGGATCGAAGGGTTGACCTGCGGCTTTGATCCGGGCGACCCCCATTTTTTTGAGGGCATCCACCAGCAAGCGGTAGACACTCTGATAGCTGTTGTGGATGGATCGCTCTCGATCGGTTTCGAGTTTGACCTGTTGCTGGGCGCGCTCGAAATTGTCAACGATCGGCAGGATCTCCAGGACAAACTTCTGTTTTTCTCGCTCAGCTTGCTCCTCTTTTTCACGTAGCGTGCGGCGGCGGAAGTTCTCAAAGTCCGCGTAAAGACGAACATATCGATCTTCGTGATCTTTGATCTGCTGTTGAGCTAGAGCTAGTTCTTGACGCAGTTGGGCAATGAAGGCAGCATCCTCTCCTGCTTCGGGGGTAGGCGTTGCACTCTCCGATCCAGGAGCAGCCGGGGTGGGGGTGTCGCTATCCTCCAGGACGAGAGTCTCCAACTCAGACTGCAGATCAACGTCCTCTTCAACCAGCTCTGGATAAGCGTCTTCGGGGGGGATCGGTTGTTTTTCTTCGGATGTCATGAGTCTCCTCGAATAAATGGCCTAGGGCTGGTGATGGGTCGTCGAGCTCCTGATCACAACCCAATTCATGCTTGAGTCAGCATCTCAGAAACCATTCTGAATCAATAGTCGATCTTA